>JAAYBX010000128.1 GCA_012729955.1 Clostridiaceae bacterium | reverse complement strand
GTTTTATGCCTTTTATCGGATTACCATGCACATCCAGTTCAAAACTTCTCGCGCCTAATGTTACGCCCTGATAAATTTTAACATTATTCCCTATTTCCGCAGTCTCGCCAATTACTATGCCAGTGCCATGGTCCATAAAGAAATGCTCACCAATACTGGCACCTGGATGTATGTCTATTCCAGTAACTCTGTGGCCATATTCATTCATCATTCTTGGTATTAAAGGTACTTTAAGCTTGTATAGCTCATGAGCTATTCTGTGTATACTCATCATCTCCAGCGACGGATAACTTAACAATATCTCCTCAAAACTCTGTGCTGCAGGGTCACCAACATATGCTGCATGTATATCAGTCTGCAGCATACGTCGTATATCCGGCATCTTTTCCAGAAAAGTAATAATAATCGCATCAGGATCAATCTCGCAATGATCGCAGTCTTTATCACATTTATAACTGAAAACCCTCTCTATAACTTCACGAAGCTCAATTGCAGCTTCCCTTATATTATTGCCGATAAGCATATCCACATTGGCTTTACTTATTGAACACTTTTCGTACACTCCAGGAAAGAGTGCGGAACGTAAAAGAAACAAGATATTCTTTACCCTTTCCTTGCCTGCTAAAGATATTGTATTTTCCCGTAAATAATAATCATCATTGAGTGTTTCAAGTTCTGATGCTATTACGGGTAGCTCGTTATTTATCCATTCTCCAAGTTTATTGCTTTTCTTACCCATTAGTCCTCCATTTAATCAGTAATACATATTATACAACAATTCTTGGTTTAATAAATATTTATCTGACTTTTGAGCATTATAGATATTTGTATTATATAATGGCAGTAATAAATTTTACTTTATATAAAACAAGTATTGCTACTATTAAGCAAAGGAAGTAATTAAAATGAACAGACAGCAGCTTAAAACAAATATTCTGATGGGTACAGCAATTGGATTACTGATTCTGGTTATCGCATTGTCAGCAATTATCTGGTTAAATTATGATTATCTTTTCTTTAAATACTTCATTTCCAAAGATTACATTTTCACTGATACTCTCGATAAGGTTTTCAAAGACAATATCGGTATAGATATTCAAAAGAAAAACGATTATGGGAAGTATTTTGATAATCTCGCTATTGAGCTTATTTCCAATGAGATTAGTGAGAAAGGAAATGACCCATACACTTACCAGTATACTCCTTCACAATATGAATCATATCTTGAGAACCGTACAGATAAAGCAAATATGACATATGTGGAATTTCTTAATGAAGAAACAGCTCTTTTCAGATTTACCAATTTTTCTGATGAAAGCCTGGATATTTTTCTTAGTTATGTAGATCAATTAAGAAATTATAAGAACATAATAATTGATTTAAGAGATAATACCGGAGGAGACCTTGATGTATCATTCAACCTGTCAAGCTATTTTCTCAAAGATGATGATATAGTGTATATTATTCAGCATAGAAATAGAAAAGAAATAGCAAAGTTAAAAGAAGATGGTGAATTGATATTTGATAACATATTGATTATTCAGAACAATTATTCAGCATCTGCTTCTGAAATCTTCATAAATGCCTTAAAAGAAAACCTTGATAATATTACTACTGTCGGAACAAAAACATATGGCAAAGGTATCGGTCAGACTACTTTCGGGATTAAAAATGGATATTATGTGAAAGCAACAACTTTTCTTGTTCTTACACCTAATGAAAATACAATTCATAAAATGGGAATCACTCCTGATTATGAATATACAGATGATGCAACTATCATAGGATACTGCTTATCGATTATTGATGGTTCTATTCCATCACTGAACCAGTGATAATTAGATCATTTTCAGACAATCCAGATAATACGACATACGATGTTGAATTCAACACTTCAGTACCGAGCGTCAGGTAACGGATGGTTTTCTTGTTATTTTCCAGAACATAAGTGTAATATTCGCCTGATGATGTTTTTACCACTAGATTTTTCGGTATTACAATAACATTATTCAGCTGTTTCAGAGTCAGGTTATAGTACAGGGCATATTTTACGACATTTGCATAATCTACTCCTTCTTCTTTTATGAACTCAACTGTAATAACTGTGTTTCTTACAGTTCTTCTCAAAAATGAGTTATATGAACTCGATGTATATATTCTGGTAATCCTTACATTGTAAGTATTATTGCTGCTATCATAAATCTGGTATGTATCATCTGGCTTCAAACCGAGTTTTTGAAAAGCTTCAGATCCTGAATCTGCAACAGATATATCAAGAAGATAATTTTCAATAACATAAGTATATGTAACTGTATAAACCTTATATGGATTATTATATGAATCATTCATCTGCTTGTATGTTTCAACGACTTTCTCAACTATACCGTCAATAGGGGATTTGAATTTAAGGGTATCCATTTTTTCAACTGCTTTGTTATAGTTATATTGAGCCTGTTCAACATCCAGTAAAGCCAGCTGCATATCATAATACCCTTCATTCGTAGCAAGGTATTTATTATATAATTCAGCATATAAAAGTTCTTTAAGCTCTAAATCTTCCTGTTTGAGCCTTAAGTCATATTCAAGATCTTTGTCAGTTATGACGCCAAGCACATCGCCTTTTTTAACTGATGTTCCCGGTTCATTCACATAAAGAGTACATTTTTCATATTCAGGATAATTAAATGAAAATGTCGTGCCGCTGGTTGTCTTCAATGAAAGCTTTATCTTATCCCAGTCATGAATATCCTGTTTTTCAACTTCCATTGTAGTAAATTTTTCTTCCATAATATCAAAAACAGGTATCTCATATGTTTCCGGTTTTGAAGCGCAAGATGACAGGATGACTGTGCAAATTATCATTAGTAATAAAGATATTTTCAGTTTACCGTTTCTTTTTTTCATCTTATAAGCACCTTATCTCCTTCAAAAAGCCCTTCTTTCACTTCGTAATAATTATCGAAAATTGCACCTATTTTAATCTGAACTCTCTCGAGCGTCTCATCAGAAGTCATTTTATAAACGTAATATTCCAAAGACCCGTTTGAATCGGCAGATTTTGATGCATCAACAGCGTATTTAGCTACAAGCAGAATATCATGTGCTTCTCTCTTGATTAAAGAGGCTGTGAAAGTCTTATTGAAACCTATATCATCAGGAAGTTTATCCCCTTCAAGTTCTAAAACCATATACAGCATACCGCTCCCATAGAAAGCGCTGAGATATTCAGAATATTCCTTGTTAAATGTCATGTTACTCATTTTTACTGAAGCATCATAATCTTTTTCAGCTTCATTATCATATAGTTTTGCTCTTAAGCCATCAGTAAAAATAAGGAAAGGGTAAGCCGCTATTTCATTAGCTTCAGGAG
>JAAYBX010000127.1 GCA_012729955.1 Clostridiaceae bacterium | reverse complement strand
TTTTCAGGATATCCTTTTCCGTTCCATCTTTCATGGTGATGGTAAATCATATTATGAGCTGTTTTAATAAAGTCTCTGTTTTCAATTCCTGTCATTATCTTTTCAAACATCTGCTTGCCATAAAGAGTGTGCTTTTTCATTATTTCGAATTCTTCTGTTGTTAACGGTCCTTTTTTCTTAAGGATCTCATCACTTATGGCAATTTTGCCTATGTCATGTAAAGGAGCGCTTTCTGTCATTATATCTATTATCTGTGAAGGTATCTGTTCTTCTGGATTTTTTTCGTTATATGCTTCTGCTAAAAGGTTTACATATTTAGATGCTCTGTAGAGATGAAGCCCTGTTTCAAAATCCCTCATGGATGTCAATGATGACAGGCTTGTTATTATTATATTCCTTATCCTTTTAAGGTCATTTTCGTTCTGTTTTAATGAATCAACAAGCTCATTGTACTGTTTTTCAAACTGTTTGAATTCACCTTTGGCTTTTAATGATATCTTCTTTGGTATATCAGTCTTCTGCGATTCTCTTAATGAAGTTATTAGTTCCTTAATAGGTTTATCTATGTATCGCTTAATGAACAGGTAATTGCTTGCTTCTATAATCAGTAAGATTATGAAGCTCCAGAGTATGTTCGATAAGAGATTGGATACAAGGTTCTCTTCAACCACTTTTGTTGGAGCATATGCTATAAATGTCGTATCCCATAATTCCTTGTTATATCTTATCCTGTAGAACTGATTGTTTCTGTCTATTGTCACTGTCTCTGTCTGTTCCAGTTGTCTGTAGTTTGTTTCCTGTTTATTCAGGGTATACAGGTTCTCATCCTTGGGAGTGACTATTATCATGTCTTTATCATCTACTACTTCTATATGTCCGCCGAATAAAAGCTGCTGGTCTTTTAATACTTCAGATAATGTTGCTAATGTGACATCTATTCCAATTACACCGTAAGGTATGTTATTGCTGTCATTCAAGGTTATTACGAAAGCTATATTAATATCATCATTAGTTACAGAAGGGTAAGCGACCGTCATCTGTACTGTACCAGGATTTTCCATTGCAGCTGTGTACCATGGCCTTGTCCTGGGGTCATATCTTGTAGGGGAGGTTCTTGGAGTAGCTCTTACAAAAGAACCGTTCTCTCTTCCCATATATACCGAATTCGCAATTGGATGATTGTCAAGATAACTCTTAAATATCTGTATTATTCTTAATTCTTCAGCTGAGTAGTTGTATTCAAAGGAATTTTCATCAGCAAAAAGAAAGGATGTGAAATGCTCATCATCCTCTGTCCTTACAGTTTCATTTTCCGATAAAGTTAATAAATCATTCTGTATTTCCTGAAAGTAATTAGTGAAGATAAGCTCTGTAGTTCGAAAGCTTTCAGTATACTGATTCTCAAGCAGTGATATGGTTTCAGACCTGGCTGAAGTAAATGTAACCCCCAGAAGGGCCAATACACCTATCAGATATGCTATTAGAAAAATTAATCTGAATCTTCTTATCATGAGCACCTGAAATTTAGGGATTTACTATATAGCAAATATATCACATGATTTATTAGATATCAATTATTTTTTACTTTTAATGCAAAATTATGCTATTTTAAGACAAAATCATTAGCAATAATATATTCATCCTTGTTCAGATATATAGCATATACTCTGCCTTTATACTCTTGAGTATGCATATCGGATATTTTTTCTGTACCGTCAACTGTAAGTATCTCATTTTTATCGAGATTCATTTTTTCATAAACAATAGTATCATTGCTCT
>JAAYBX010000126.1 GCA_012729955.1 Clostridiaceae bacterium | reverse complement strand
TGGTTACCTTCTGGTGGCCTTTTAAACTGAAGCCAGAAGATACGCATCTTTCCTCATCTATTATCGAAGAGCTGGTATTAGCAAACTGTAGCCATTTTGATGCGTGTATGTCTGCTTTAAGCCATGGTACGAAAACATTTTTATTGTTGTTTATTATTTCATCGATGAAAATATCATCGCCTTCATATGCTTCATCCTGACTGAATCTAAGCGAATACTCGATATTTCTTAGCACAAAGAATTTAAAGAACATAATCTCCGCAGCAAAAAATATTACAAGGCTTATTACAATCAGAATCAGTTCCATATCGTGTTATACTTCCTCTGTGGGTACAGGAACTGTATTAAGTATATCGTTTATAACATCCATTGTGCCTTTCGCGCCATATGACAAAGAGTGTCCCTTGAGCATAACCCTGTGACCCATAACATGAGGAGCGACTGTTTTAACATCAGAAGGTATCACGAAATCTCTTCCTTTAACAGCCGCATATGCTCTTGCCGCCCTCATAAGAGCCAGGCTTCCTCTTGGGCTTAATCCCAGAATAAGCTTGGTGCTGGTTCTGGTTGCTGATACTATTCTTACTATATAGTCTTTAATATCATCAGAAACTGCAATTGTATTCACCGCTTTGGAAGCCTCCATAATGACATCTTTTGTTGCGACGCTTTTCAGTTCTGACAATGGCATATCCCTTTCAAAACGGGACAGTATAGCTATCTCTTCCTGTTCATTCGGATATCCTATAGAGAGCCTCATAAAGAACCTGTCCATCTGAGCTTCCGGCAGAGGGAAAGTTCCCTGTGTTTCCAGCGGATTCTGTGTAGCTATTACAAAGAATGGTTCATCTAATTTGTAAGTGACACCATCAGCGCTTATCTGATGCTCTTCCATACATTCTAATAAGGCAGACTGAGTTCTTGGAGTTGCCCTGTTTATTTCATCGGCAAGTACAATATTTGTGAACAAAGGTCCTTTCTTAAATTTGAATTCGCCTTCCTTCTGGTTATATATACTTACACCTGTCAAATCAGAAGGTAAGAGGTCCGGAGTGAATTGGACACGTGCAAAATTCGCGTCTATTGATTTAGCCAGGCTTTTTGCAAGCATGGTCTTGCCTAATCCGGGCACATCCTCCAAAAGGACATGTCCATTACAAAGCACTGATACCAGAACCAGATCAATTATGTCGTTCTTTCCTATTATTACTTTACCAATGTTATCTCTGATTTCTGCAGTAACTTTTTCAACATGTGATATATTCAATTTGCACCTCCGTATTGTGATGGGTTTCCATTTGCCTATTATATAATTAATAGTATTAACTGTACAATGTGATTATTCTAACAAATTTTGCATTATATTAATATATAAGCATGCTAAGTAAGTAATATGGGCTTGAATTCAACATAATCAGCAGATACCAAAGTCTGTCCGATTTTATTATAGCTATCAGGTTTTAGGCCGTGAAGATGACCGAATACGCAGTGATCTATTTTATATTCTGCCATTAGATACAATAGTTCTTTTTCTGGAGGGTAATGGAATATGGCTATTGTTTTTCTCGATTTGTCATTGATGCTTTCGTATGAAATTGAAAATCGTGTTATTTCCCTATTGATTATCTTTTCATCGGCATCTTTAATGTCATAACCTTTCGTACCGCAGTAATTTACCCCTTCTATCTCAAATGAGTTGTTATACAGAAAATCAATATGGCTGAAACAATTATCATTCAAAAACCACATAAGCTTGCTTCTGGTTTCCCACCAGTAATCATGGTTGCCTTTCAAGAGTATCTTTTTACCGTTAAGGCTGTCAAGATACTTAAAATCTTCAACTGCCTCATTAAGATACATTGCCCAGCTGAAATCACCGGGTATTATGACCGTATCTTCCTGTTTTACAGAATCCTGCCAGTTTTTATACAGTGTCTTTTCATATCCCGCCCAGCCTGCTCCGAAAACATCCATCGGTTTGTTTGTCTGAAAGGAAAGATGAAGATCTCCTATTGCATAAACAGCCATTTATCTTCCTCCTCAAGATTTGTGAAAGTAGCTGTATATAACTTTCGCCCTGTTTGTTCCAATACCTTTCACATCCGCAATCTGCTGCTCTCCAGCTGCTTTTATTCCCCTTACTGAGCCGAAATGCTTCAATAAGTTAGCTTTAACATTTTCACCCACTCCTGGTATATTGTCAAGTTCTGACTCATAGACCTTTTTAGCCCTTTTCTTCCGATTAAACTCGATTGCAAATCTGTGAGCTTCATTCTGAATAGATGATATGAATACGAAAAGGTTTAAGTCTGATTCCAGACTATATTCCTTTGAGTTATATATAAGAGCTCGGGTCCTGTGTTTATCGTCCTTTACCATTCCCGCTACCGGAACTTTATCCTTTACGATATCCAGTACTGCATTCACCTGATTAAATCCTCCATCTATCAGAAACAGGTCAGGATAATCTTCTTTTTTCATTCTTCTTTCAAGTATCTCTCTCATTGAATCTGTATCTGAACGGGTATTATCTCCTTTTATGATGTAACGCCTGTAACCATTCTTGTAAGGTATACCATCTTTGAATACCACTTTAGATGCAACTGCATCCTGTCCTGAAAGATGCGAAATATCAAATGCTTCAATAACATCTGGAACTGTTTCCAGACCTAAAAATGAAGCCAGTGAATAAACCATGCTTGTCTCAGCTGAGTTCTTGGCCTGTCCCATATAAAGATTCAAAGTTACTACAGCATTCTCATATGCGGCATCTGCTAGCTTTTTAAGCTTTCCTTTCTGGGGAACAATAATCTTTACTCTTTTCTTGCAGCTGTCTGAAAGCCATTTCTCAATATCTTCCTTATTACTTATCTCGTTATATATGACAATCTCTTTTGGTATGTTTATGTCGTAATACTGCCTGATGAACTCATACCCGATATCTGTATCCTCTATACGCTCCTGATGTATGTTAATCGTCCTTTTATCGGATACTTTGCCGTTTCTGATGTTCATAATAAAGAAAGAAACGAAATCTTTCATTTTCGCATATGCTATAACATCAACAGAATTCTGGTCGGTATCCAGAGCATAACTGTCGGATATCGCTGTTAAAATACTTATTCTGTCACGGTAATATGCTGCTTTTTCAAAACTAAGATTATCGCTCTCCCTCTGCATCTTCTCCTTATATTCCTCAATCAGTTCATGACCATTACCTGACAGAAACCTTAAAGTCGCATCTACTGCTTCCTTATACTTCATTTTGTCACAGTTTTTCGAACAAGGTGCAAGACAGAGGTGCATATCGTAATTAATACATGGCCTTTTAGCCATCTTTTTACATGAGCGCAGCATAAATGCGCTTTGGAGTAGCGTGACAGTGCTCTTTTTTGACACTTTACTTGGATAAGGACCGAAATACTTCGCATTCTTATCGCCTTTTTTCCTTGTTACATATATTCCCGGAAATTCGTCTTCTGTCGTTATCTTAATATATGGATAAGATTTGTCATCCTTCATTAAAATATTATATTTCGGATGTAAGGACTTAATGAGATCGCTTTCTGTCAGAAAAGCCTGCCTTTCGTTATCAAGTACTATGTACTCGAAAGTCTCTATGCTGCTTACCATCTTTTTTGTTTTTTGGGAATGTCCAGACGTGTTTGTGAAGTAAGAACTTACCCTGCTTTTCAGGTTTACAGCTTTTCCTACATATATTGTGATGCCTTTATTATCTTTCATCAGATAAACTCCCGGTTTTTCTGGCAGAGTCGACAACAGATATGTAATATTCTCATTAAAGGCGGCCATTTAAAGCTCCTTCCACATTATGATAGCATCTTCTTTTGTATCTCTATAGTATTCTTTGCGTATGCCGTCTCTTACAAAACCATGCTTCTCATATAGCTTCAAAGCATTTTCGTTATGTTCCCTTACTTCAAGAGTCATTTTTTTAATGCCGGTATCCTTGCTGTAGTCAATGAGCGATGATAACAGAAGAGTCCCTATCCCCATATTGCGATACCTTTTATCCACAGCTATATTCATAATATGTGATTCATCCAGAACATGCCACATGCCAATATACCCAACCACTTCCTCATCAAAACCTGCAACAAGATAATATGAAATAGGTGTTTTGCATATATCTTCATATAAACTATCATAGGACCAGTAGTCAGTGAAAGTATCCTTTTCTATTTTGTATATGCTGTCTAAATCATTAATATCTGCTCTTTTTATCCATATATTCATTGTTGCTGTTTCTTCATCCTTACTGCTCCGGATTCCCTTAAGTAAAATGGTTCTGCCGTAAAAGGGTTTTCCCTGCAATTTTCGGATATGAGAAAGCATGCTCTTTTCAAATCCACATAATCCCTTTCCTCACTGTATGGCAGAATCCTGTCAGGTAATGAATCCTGAAATCTGGATATGTATTTAACCTGAGCATCTCCGCTTAATAGAATCAAAGCATTTTCATCTTTTTCACATATGCTTACTGTCTCTTCAATGACCTTATCTATATGCTTGGCCGTATAAGGCGTAATTCTTTTATATATGCCTTTTTCTGATTCATACATAGCCGTAAATACTTCATTGTTTCTGGCTTCAATCAGTGGTACTGAAATTACATGTCTCTTTCCTGCTTCCATATTAGCTAACACATCAAGAGTGTTTAAAACATAAAAAGGTAAATCAAGCGTATATGCTATAGTTTTTAAATATGTCAACCCTATTCTGACTCCTGTAAATGAACCAGGACCATATACGCATGCTATCGCATCAAGCGCCTTGAAACCTATTCTGGATGTGCTTAAGACCTGTTCAACAAGTTTGGGAAACATTACAGAGTGAGGCTCTTCACCCATAGACTGCATATAAGAAAGTATATTCTTGCCATTTGATATTATGGCTGAAGCTGTTTTTAAACATGTATCACCTACTAGTATCTTCATATATCCGTATTGCCATCCTATCTATAGATTCTTTGTCTGCTGTTATAAACAGCAGCCTCTTATTTTCATCTTCACACTTTTCAATATAAATTCTGACATACCCTTGCGGCAGCACATCAATTATATTCTCTGCCCATTCTATAAGAGTAATCCCCTCAGGTTCTAGTATATCTTCAATACCTACATCATATGCGTTTTCCTCATCTGTAAGCCTGTATGCGTCCATATGATAAAAAACCTTATTATCTTCTTTGTAAATATTTAATATATTAAATGTAGGGCTTGTTATATGCCGGGTAATTCCCATTCCTTGGGCAATTCCTTTAGCAAGGTGAGTCTTACCTGCTCCTAAATCCCCGCATACGGCAATTACCCTGTTTTCGAAAACTGATGCAAGTATTTTACCTATCTTTATCGTATCTTCTTCACTGCATGCAGCGACTACATATGTCTTGTCTGTTTTTTTCATGCTCTCTCCTGTTAACTATTTTATGCTAAAGTCAGGATATAAACAAGGCAGGTATTTATCCTGCCCTGAAAATTCAATAAACTCAAAAAACAACAAGCTAATCCCGGTTAGTCTTGTTCTTATCTATGGGCATATAAAGGTTTATTTCAATATCATTAATAGGCTCTTCTTCCCTCCATCTGCAGCAAAGAAGATGCTCCTCTAAATACTGATGGCTTCCATGTGAAAATCCGCTTAATCGGAGCCATTCCTTGTATCTTTCCCATGTTTCTACAATATTACTGACAGTAGTCGTCGCCACAACATATTGTCCTTTTCCAATAATCATTTCTTTTACAGGCCCATCCTGGAAAACATGGTCGTCTCCAACAGTGATGCATATGGTATAACCATATGTACCATCACTCTTTATGGAATCTGGAACAGTAAAACCGAAAATCCTGAAAGAACAGAATCTGCATAAAAGATTGTTTTCCAGGGCATACTCCATAATAATTTCACAGGCATCATTTTCCGGTGCTTTCCCGTAACTTGTATAAGCGGCTGTTCTCATTCTGGGCATCGGTTTCAAAAGATGTATATCAGGAAACTTTGATAAAAGCTGAGGATCCTGATAATCATAATATAAATTCCTGACATCAATTTTTGGAAATGAATAATCTATATTCTGATCAAGAAATTCCGATGGCAGATAACCGGTATTGGTCCTGAAAACCATACTGAATGCTTCTATGCTGCTGAAACAGTACTTTGCTGCAAGATTTGCAGTATTTGTTCTTTCTCTTTTTATGTCCTTGACAGCAAAGGATACTTTTCTTTTTCCTATGTAATCCTGTACTGTGTAACCTGTAACAGCATAAAAAAACCGTAAATATTCCGTGCTGCACATTTTCGCAGCATCAGCTGCATCCTCTATTTCAATGTATGAATCAAGGTTGCTTTCTATAAACTCTATTGATTTCTGTATCCTGTCATAGTAATTCATTCTGCCCCTCATATTCCACGTAAAACTAATTATACAATATTCATTAAAAATTGTTAATATTGAGTATAGAAAAGCCAGGGCAATCGCATAAAAGAGAATTAAAAAGCAGAAAAGCTAACAATAGCAAGTAAAGCTATGTATAGGGAAATGCAGAATTAATGCAATCCCCTATAGTTTTCCCCTTAAAAGTATAGTATAATATATTATACATATTTAGGAGGTATTACATGTCAAACTATCCAGATTGGGTGAACGCATTC
>JAAYBX010000125.1 GCA_012729955.1 Clostridiaceae bacterium | reverse complement strand
GAATCAGGTTTGTACAGCCTGCATATGAGTTTTACTATCGTACTCTTTCCTGCTCCATTCAAACCTACAATGCTTATCTTCTGATTCTTTTCTATAGCAAAAGAAATATCGTTAAGTATAAGTTTATCTGTTTTGGGATATTTGAATGACACATTACTAAAAACTATGCTTTCAATTTCAGTTATTTTTTCATTGCCTTCACACTGTGTAAGTACAGGTATGTCCATGAGTTCTACAAATGGTTCAAGATATCCTAATACCTGTAATATGTCTATAATTGCATCACCAAGAGCTATTACAGCAGATGAAAATCCCACAGCAGCTGATACATACATAGTAAGATCCCCAATGCTTATCTCTCCGCCTAGTGTCCTTGCTCCCACATATCCATAAGCCAGTACTGTCTGCAGCACAACAACAATCTGATATAATCCTATATACAGCCCCATTCTTCTGTAGAACCTGCCAAACCATTTATTTATCTCAAGGTTATACTTTACAATAATATCCCTTAGCATTCCTGTCATGTTGAAAATCCTGCTGTCCTTATGTATAAGCTTGTCGAAAGTCTGACGGATATAATAACCATAACGTCTGTTTACAGGTATAAGCTCGGAAAAGAATTTCTGCTGGTATTTGGAAAACATAGCATGAATGGATAAAAGTATGAATACGGTAAAAAGAAGAGACACAACAAGTATCCATGACAGATTGAGCATCAGAGCTATTAACCCGATTACAGTCACTAACTGATTCACAAACATTATTGCCATATTTATGAGCCTCGACAGAGAAGACTGGTTTCTCATGGCGAATGTGGCTCGTTCCTTTAGGTCCAGATAATATGGATCTTCAAGATACCTGTATTCAATGGACATTATCTTTTGAGAGAATGCGCATTCTATCTGCCAGAAAAGATCTTTCTCCTGCACATCCAGAACCCTTTTGAATGTCTTTTTTAATAAAGTGAATACTGCATTTATAGCTACGATAACAATTACCCATGTGATGAGCATTATAGTATCCTGATTCCCCATCAGCTCCTCAATCAGGTATTTGGGGAATATGACATTTGCCAGCACATGAGAGGAAAATATAAGGGCATTTAGAAACAGAGTAATGAAGTAAGAAGGTTTAAGCTTCCATACGAGCGATACTACAAGTGATATCTTCTTTGAATCTTTCATATCTCCTCCTCCCCTGTCTGATAATATTTTCCCTGTATGACAAACATGTCATGATATGCCCCGCCTAAAGCCATAAGCTCATCATGTGTGCCATATTCGCGGAGACCGTCGTTATCTATTAATGCTATGGCATCACAGAACTTGGTGGAAGCAAGCCTGTGTGATATATATATAGCTGTCCTATTATGAATCAGGGTGTCAAACTGCGAATATATGGAAGCCTCAGCTAAAGCGTCTAGAGATGCTGTCGGCTCATCCATGATGACGCAGCTTCCTCCTTTATACAATGCGCGTGCTATTGTAAGCCTCTGGTTCTCACCTCCTGAGAAAACTACACCATCTTCTTCAATTATTTTCAGCATCATGCTGTTTACGCCTTTTTCAAGCGAATGAACTTTATCATATAAATCAACCTGCTTAAGCACTTCATCAACTCTTGCATAATCAATATCATCTACAGCGCACGCTATATTCTGTGCAATAGTAAGCGCTAGAATATTCACTTCCTGGAACACTACACAGAACATAGAAAACAGTTCCTGTTTATCATATTCATTTACATCATGGCCGTTTATAAGTATCTTTCCTGAATCAGCTTTGAACATTCCGGTCAAAAGCTTTACAAAGGTAGTCTTCCCTGCTCCGTTTATACCGACAAGAGCAAGTTTGCTGCCAGCAGGTATATGCAAAGAGAAATCCCTGAAGATAGGTTTGTCAGTTCCCGGGTATGTAAAATTAACATCTATAAATTCAATATCCAAAGGCACATCTTCCCCGACAGCCTTAAGTTCTCCTCCCTTTTCACCAAGATCCTCATCAAAAAATTTGTACAGATCCTTAACATACATGTATTCCTGCATTATGTAAGTAATATTCTCAGACAATGCGGTCATCTGCACAGTCAGTGTAATGCTTGCAGCTATATACATGGAATAGTCCGCTATGGACATTCCCTTTACTGTTAAATATGTCAGCATTCCATATGAAGCTATGTCTGCAATAATCAAAGTTAAAAGAGATAAAAAGCCAAGCAGATATTCTTTATTCTTTATGACTTTAAATATGTCTATATATCCGGATATCTCTTTTTTGAAGTTTGACAGTATTCTTGATTTTAAATCATATACCCTTATATCTTTCCCAAAAGCAAAGTCCTTTGATGCAGTAGAATAGTAATCTACTCTTCTTTCTTTCTTTGATAATTCTTCTTTTCTTTTGTACTGGTATTTCTGGACAAGTAATGCAATATATGTAGTGACAAAAATATGAACTAAAAGAGCAAGTAATATCCATACGCTTTTAATCCCTATAAACACAGATAAAGCAACTACAATGATCACCAGCTGGGGTATGTCAAACAGCTTATGATATATTCCTTCAACCCCGTTATTATTCGAAGAGGTCGCTTCAAATGCCTTTTCCCTGCTGTTGAAAAACTCCGCCTGCTCCATGTATTTGTAATCCATCGTAAGAAGCTTCACTGCCTGCTCTTTTATGTAGTCGATTCGCAATGATGTTATACGAGGATAAGCGAAATCCAATAGCCACTCCTTTAGAAAATACACGAGACCTCCAAATAAAAAGAAAAACACAGTAAGCCTTACAATACCTGACACTGAAGGTTCCCCCTCAGTCAGATACCCGATTATGAACTTTGGCAGAGCTACCGATATTACAGGCACAGCTATTGCCACAATCGTGTAAAACATACAGATAAAATATATCTTCTGATCCTCCTGCAATACATACTTAAGCATCCTTGCTATTGCAGAATCATTCTTGTTCTTCATCCAATACCTCTTTCCATATAGCTATAAGTTCCTCCCTGTCCTTCTCGCTGTCATTCATATTAAGCAGTTTTTCCACTGCATCTACTGCAGATTGCCCGATATCATCACAAAATACATGCTCTTCACCAGAATAAAACTTTATGCTGTTACTGGAAAAATCCGGGTTTGCATCAAATAGTTTTGCCTTTTCTAAAACTTTTCTCATTAAAGGAACAGCTAGAGCTTTATCATTCATGGCATAATGCAGCATCACCTGGATGATATCAAGCATTATCCCCATTTTAATAAGATATGATGGCTTATCCCTGTACTCTAGCTCATTAAGCGTATTCTTAAGCCATATAATCATCTCAAGCGCTTCATCATGCCTGTTCATTTCTGCAAAACAGCTGCTCATCCCTGTTATACAGATATATATATTTACAAGATTATCTATATAGCTTTCCGAAAATGCAGTTAATGCCTGATCATATTTTTTCATATCAGCATAGCATCTTCCTATCCGGGAGTTATTGACCCCGTTTATGTTGTATTCCTTAAATATATTTATAGCTTCTTCATTTCTATCTAGAGAAGATAAAATAATAGCTATCCTGCTTTTTATAGACCCAATGCTTATATCCGGATTAGTATTCTGCTCAATAAGGCTGCATGCATGTTCTAATAGCTGTAATGAATATGCAATTGCTTGCTTGTCTTCTCTTTCCCATCCTAGATTTGATAACGTTATTCCTGACTGATAAACTATGCTAAAGTCATTTGGATACTTAAGTAATGCTTTAGATATCTCTTCTTTAGCGGACAAGTAGTCTTTTTTCGCGCACAGTGCTTTTATATTACTTACTGTATCTGAAAGATTCTGAGACCTGTATGAATAACCCAACAATGAGTCAACAGATAACTCGAAAAAATCTGCAATCTTCACTATCATACCTATTTCAGGATTCATCTGGCCGCTTTCCCATTTCGAGACTGCTCCTACTGAAACCCCCATGGCTTCAGCAAGCTGCTCCTGTGTCATACCCCTTAACTTTCGGTATTTTCTGATATTTTCGTTTAAATAAAGTTTCATAGAATGATTTTAGCATAACAAACAGCTAAATCAATATATCAATTATACATTTAATTAAATTTTAATTTAACTAATAGTAAAAACAGCGCATAAGCGCTGTTTCAACAAAGAAAAGTATAAATAAACTATTTCACTTCTTTTGCATCTCCAAAAGGTGCAAGAGTCAGATATACCATTGCTGCTCTTTCAAGAACCTTACAGCATAAAACCGCTTCTTCAATGCTCTTTCCATAACATACGGCTCCATCGTTTGACACAAGCATTGCATTAACTCCTGATTCTTTTGAGTAACTTACTTTTCCGCCAATAACACTTAGCATCTGATTAGTTATACAAGGCAGATCCTCACCTAAACAGCTTAATGCAAGAACATATGGCGAATGCATGTTAATCATAACTTCTCCAGATACACAACCTCCAACAGCCTGAGGATATCCCACAACTTCTCCATCTGTACATATAGTAACAGCTCCCAATTCTCCTATAACATATCCTTCTTTTTCTAAACCTTCATACGCTTCTTTTAATGTCTGTAAATCTTTCATGATTTCCTCCTACAAATTTATTATGCACCTATTCTACAATTCTATTTTGTATCAATACAGTGACAAAAGTGAAAAAGTTTAGGAAATTTAAATAAATTTTT
>JAAYBX010000124.1 GCA_012729955.1 Clostridiaceae bacterium | reverse complement strand
CATAATAGGCATATTTTTTAATGGCATATTAAAAGACGGGGTCACATTATGGGTACCTACATATGTCTCACAGTTTTTCGGAACAGATGCATCTGTAGCTTCCCTCGTTACCATAATACTTCCTTTGTTCAATTTAGTCGGAGCATATCTGGCTGTAAGGCTTTTTAAGAAAGTGTTGAAAAATGAGATGCTTACTGCGACGGTCATGTTTATGATAAGTGTCGTATCACTGACTTTTCTCTTTTTCTTTGGCCGTTACAGTATGATTCTTGCAGTGGTAATGTTAGCTTTGACTACCGCATCAATGCTTGGAGCTAATACAATGTTTCTGACTTTTATCCCGCTTAATTTTTCCAATGTAGGAAGGGCATCATCAGTAACAGGATTTTTAGATGCATGTTCATATCTTGCATCTGCAGTATCAGGGGTAACTATAGGGGTTGTAGCTAAAACATATGGATGGGACACAACAGTCATTACATGGATAGCAGTTGCTTTCTTGGGAGCTTCAGTGTCCTTTTTCGGTATAAAAGCATGGAAAAAAGGCAGATTTATGCTTACAGGAAAATAATGACGGTTTTTGTGATAGAATATACATATCCCATAATTTTGGAGGCCTGAAATGAACATTAATCTGGTACCTATGCCTAATGAGATATACACTGATTACAAACTTTTCTTTAGAAAAAACATATTGGAAAACAGTATTGTCGAATACGATTCCAAATACTCAGCTGAAGAATACTCTATTACTATTGATGAAAAAGGAGCTAAAATAAAATGTTCTGGAAAAGCAGGAGAAAACTTTGCTTATCAGACATTAAAGCAGCTTGAATTCAGTTACTCAGGCAATATACCTTATCTTACAATAAATGACAAACCAGCTTTTTCTTACAGAGGATTCATGATAGACTGCGCAAGACACTTCTTTTCTGTTTCAAACCTTAAGAAAATGATTGATTGCGCAGCGCTTTTCAAACTGAATAAATTTCACTGGCATCTTGTGGATGACCAGGGCTGGCGTATGGAGATAAAAAAGTATCCATTACTTACAGAAAAAGGTTCAGTTAGAGCTTATTCAAATTTCGGCCGGGATTATGATTCAAATCCATATGAAGGATTCTATACTCAGAATCAGATGAAGGATATAGTTGAATACTGCAGGAAAAAAAGTATAGATGTAATACCGGAAATTGAGATACCAGGTCATGTTTCAGCCTGTCTTCATGCTTATCCAAATCTGTCATGTACAGATAAGGAAATACCTGTACGCACTCATGCAGGTATATTCAGGGATATACTCTGTGCGGGAAAAGAAGAAGTATATGAGTTTTTATTTAATGTTTTAGAAGAGATGTCCTCCATATTTCCTTGTGAATATGTTCATATAGGAGGAGATGAAGCTCCAAAAGACAGATGGGAGGAGTGCCCGCATTGCAGTAAAAAGATGGAATCTCTCAATCTTATGAATTATGAGCAGCTGCAGGGATATATGACGAACAGGATATACGGATATCTGCAGAAAAAAGGGAAAAAAGCTATTGCATGGAATGAGAGCCTGAGAGGTAAGAATCTGGAAAAAGGAATAACAGTTCAGAATTGGCGGGAAAAGAATGATGAATGTTCAATAAGAGCTTCTGAAGGCGGTAAAATCATAGTTTCAGATTTTTTCCATTACTATCTGGATTATCCTCTCGGAATGACACCTTTAAAGAAGACATACATGTATGAACCCATTCCTTCTGCACTTGCTGAGAACATGAAAAAGAATATAATAGGAGTAGAAGCACCTATATGGACAGAATTTATTAATGATATTGATAAGATGAGTATGATGTCTTTCCCTCGGCTTGCAGCAGTCGCAGAAACAGGCTGGACTTACAAGAAGAATAAGGATTATAAAGGGTTCACTCACAGGCTTTCTTATGTAATACGAATGATTGAGAAAACAGGATTAAAATATACTGATGCTTCGCAATGGGATCCGGGCTTTTTCAAATCAGTCGTTCAGGTGATAAAATTTGCATATAACATGTATAACAAAGAGACTCTGAAATCAAGAAAAGATTAATATATATAGGGCTTATCGATAGACAAATAGCTGGCTGTATTATACAATCTATATGTAAATACGGGTATTTTATGTACCTGCATAAGAAAGGGTAAGATATGAAAAAAGCTGATATCGGCCTTATAGGCCTTGCCGTAATGGGAGAAAATCTGGTGCTTAATATGGAAAGCAAAGGATTTACTGTAGCGGTATACAACAGGACAGTAGAAAAAGTTGAAAAATTTACTCAGACAAGAGCAAAAGGTAAGAATGTCATAGGTTGTTACAGTCTTTCTGAGCTTATCGCTAATTTGCAAAAGCCCAGAAAAGTTATGATGATGGTAAAGGCAGGAAATGCAGTGGATGACATGATAGACCAGCTCATACCTCTTCTTGATAAGAATGACATAATAATTGACGGTGGAAACTCAAATTACAACGATACCATAAACAGAACCAAAAAAGTCGAGGATGCAGGGCTTATGTATATTGGCACCGGTGTAAGCGGAGGAGAAGAAGGCGCTCTGACAGGGCCTTCCATGATGCCAGGCGGCACTAATCGCGCTTGGGAGCATGTTAAGGATATATTCCAGGCTATATCTGCGAAAGTTGAAGATGGCACTCCCTGCTGTGACTGGGTCGGAGAAAATGGCGCAGGTCATTTCGTGAAAATGGTTCACAATGGAATAGAATACGGCGACATGGAACTCATCTGCGAAGCATATAACATAATGAAGACTCTTGCTGGTATGGATGCAGACAGTATGTATGATGTATTTGCAGAATGGAACGAAAATGAATTAAATTCGTACCTGATTGAAATAACAAGAGACATACTGGCTGTTAAGGAAAACGGCGAACCTCTGGTAGAAAAGATACTGGATACTGCAGGGCAAAAGGGAACAGGTAAATGGACTGCTATTTCAGCACTAAATGAAGGCGTACCCCTTACTCTCATAGCAGAAGCAGTATTTGCAAGATGTTTGTCTGCAATGAAGGAGCAGAGAGTCCATGCAAGCAAAATACTGACAGGTCCTGAAATTGTTTTCAATGAGAAGAAAGATGAATTTATAGAAGATCTCAGAAAAGCTCTTTATCTTTCAAAAATAGTATCATATGCCCAGGGTTATGAGCTTATGAAAGCAGCAGCAATAACATACGGATGGAATCTTAATTATGGCGGTATAGCCCTTATGTGGAGAGGCGGATGCATTATCCGTTCCGCTTTTTTAGGGAAAATAAAACAGGCATATGATAATGACCCTGAAATATCAAATCTTCTGCTGGATCCTTTCTTTAAGCAGAAAGCCGATGAATGCCAGCAAAGCTTAAGACGTGTTGTAGCTGCCTGTGTGCTTAATGGAGTACCGGTACCAGCATTTGCCGCTGCTTTATCATATTATGACGGATACAGGAGTGAAAGGCTTCCGGCAAATCTTTTGCAGGCTCAAAGAGACTATTTCGGAGCACATACATATGAAAGGGTTGACAGCGAAAGAGGCATATTCTACCACACTAACTGGACAGGAAGAGGCGGGGAGACATCCGCATCAACATATAACGCATAGGAGGCGGAAAAAATGAAATTGCCATTCAAGATAGATTTAAAAGACAAGGTTGTAGTAGTTACAGGTGCGGGAGGAGTTTTGTGTTCCATGTTTGCAGACGCGCTTGCCAGTGTTAAAGCAAAAGTCGCGCTTCTGGATCTTAATTATGATGCAGCAAAAAAAATATCTGATGAAATTAACGAAAAAGGCGGAATATCCATACCAGTTAAGGCCAATGTGCTGGAAAAAGAAAGCCTGATGGAAGCTAAAGCAGTCGTGAACGAGAAACTAGGAAAATGCGACATACTCATAAATGGTGCAGGAGGAAATAATCCAAGAGCTACAACGACAAAAGAATATCTTTATCCTGAAGATATGGATACAGAAGGGTTAGTGACTTTCTTCAATCTTGATCCAAAGGGAGTGGAATTTGTTTTTAATCTCAATTTTATTGGGACATTGCTTCCTACCCAGGTATTTGCATCAGATATGGTGGGCAAAAAAGGTGCTACGATTATAAATATATCATCGATGAATGCATTCACTCCTTTAACAAAGATACCAGCTTATTCCGGAGCGAAAGCCGCTATATCCAATTTCACACAGTGGCTGGCAGTGCATTTTTCCAAAGTCGGTATAAGGGTTAATGCGATAGCTCCCGGATTCTTTGTAACCACTCAGAATGAAGGGTTGCTTCTGAATAAGGATGGCACATATACTGAAAGGTCAAACAAGATACTTGCTGCGACACCGATGAGCAGGTTTGGAAAACCTGAAGAACTTATAGGAGCTTTGCTTTATCTTGTAGATGAGAAATCCTCCAGCTTCGTTAACGGAATTGTTCTTCCTGTTGATGGCGGATTCTCAGCATACAGCGGAGTATGATATGAAATCAATAGTAAAAAGAAGCATTACAAATCCAATATCAGACATTGAAGCAATAAAGTTTATTGATGATGCGTATGCTGTCTTTTCCAAAAACAGAATTATCAAAAAGATCCTTATAATACCACCCGACTTCACCAGATTCTATTCCATGTCAGGCAAAATAACATCCATGCTGTATAAACGGCTTAAAGATATCTGCACAATAGACATACTGCCTGCTTTAGGTACTCATATGCCCATGACAGATAAAGAACTTGATGAGATGTTTGAGGGAATTCCTCATGACAGGTTTTTCATTCATGACTGGAAGAAGGATGTTGTGAAAATAGGGGAAGTGCCGAAGGACTTTGTATATGAGGTATCTGAAGGTCTTGTTAATGAAAAGATAGATGTAGAAGTTAATAAGAGGTTTTTGGATAAGTCATATGACCTCATTATTTCCATCGGCCAGGTCGTGCCTCACGAAGTAGTCGGAATGGCAAACTATTCAAAAAACATATTCGTTGGGATAGGCGGCAACAGCATGATTAATAAATCACACATGCTGGGAGCTTTTTACGGTATGGAAAGAATGATGGGAAGAGACTACAGCCCAGTAAGAAAAGTATTTGACTATGCTCAGGAAAAATTCATATCTTCATTCCCTCTTTTCTATATCTTTACAGTGACAACACAGAACGGCGCATCTGCAGATATACATGGATTGTATGCTGGCAACGGCCGTGATGCATTTGAAGAAGCTTTGAAAGACAGCCAGCAGAAAAACTTCACCTTCCTTGATGAAGAACCTGAAAAAATCGTTGTTTATCTTGACGAAAGGGAATTCAAAACTACCTGGCTTGGAAATAAAGCAATATATCGCACCAGGATGGCTATTGCAAAAGGAGGGGATCTTATAATTCTTGCTCCTGAGGTAAAACGCTTCGGAGAAGATGCTGAAAATGACAGGCTTATAAGGAAATACGGTTATATAGGCAGAGAGAATATTTTAAAGAAGGCAGATGAGAACGATGATCTTAAGAGTAATCTTTCTGTTGCAGCGCATATAATCCACGGGTCCAGTGACGGAAAGTTCAATATTACTTACGCTGTAAGGCATATGACAAAAGAAGAGATTGAAAACGCTAATTTCAACTATATGGATTATGATGAGGCTGTAAAAAAATATGATCCTAAAAAGCTTAAGGACGGATACAATGATGTAGACGGTGAAAAAATCTATTTCATATCCAATCCTGCTTTAGGATTATGGTCTTCGAGAAAAAAATTCATGAATCAGTAATATAAACATAATATATAAAATGAAAGGAATAAGTCATTCTGAAAAGGATGACTTGTTTACTAATTAAAGAAGCTTGATTTATATTAAAAAATGTCAATTATCATGTGGATTATATTCGAAAGCAATTTATATAATTAAAATACAAAAATACTAATAATTATTTACTCTAAAATTATTGACACTTAGGCAAAAGGTCATATAATAACAGTTATGTTTAGTAACACTTAACATTAAGTATAGTATCATTGAAAGGATGCGTAATGATGGATATTGGAGGTAAGATAAAGCAGCTTCGGTTATTGAACTCTCTTACGCAGCAGGAGCTTGCTGACAGGAGCGAGCTTTCTAAAGGTTATATATCCCAGCTTGAGAGGAATATAATCACACCGACAATAGCTACTTTACAGGATGTGCTTACCGGACTTGGCACAAATCTTGCACAGTTTTTTTCAGGCACATACGCAAGCCAGATTGTATTCAAGAAAAAAGATATGGTTACAAAAAAAGATGAATCAGAGGGAAGGCAGGTAATGTGGGTTGTACCGGACTGCCAGAAAAATTCAATGGAGCCGATTATCATGACTTTATTGCCAGGAGGTATTAGTTATCAGGATGATCCTCACGAAGGTGAGGAATTCGGATATGTACTTGAAGGAAGCATAAAGCTTGAAATGAATGACAATAAATACACGGTAACAAAAGGGCAGTCCTTTTACTTCAAATCAGACGCAAAACATTTAATAAGAAATAATTCAGGTAAGAAAGCTGTAGTATTGTGGGTGTCCACACCGCCAAGCTTTTAAATATATCTTGGGAGAAGACATGGGAAAAAAGATTATCGAGCTTAAGAACATTTACAAGAAATACGGGGATTTTACTGCAATTGACGGTATAAACCTGTATATTAATGAAGGAGAATTTTTAACCTTATTAGGCCCTTCAGGGTGTGGAAAAACAACTACATTAAGGGTAATCGGAGGATTTGAGCAGCCTGATGGAGGGGATGTGCTTTTTGATGGTGTGAGAATAAATGATGTTCCTGCACACAAAAGGATGCTGAACACTGTTTTTCAGAAATACGCATTATTCACACATCTTACAGTAGGCCAGAACATTGCTTTTGGACCTACAATAAAAAAGATAAATCCAGAACAGATACAGAAGGAAGTAAAAAATTATCTTAAAATAGTTAATCTTGAAGGATATGAAGACAGGGATATATCCACCCTTAGCGGAGGACAGCAGCAGAGGGTTGCTATAGCTCGTGCGCTTATTAATAAACCGAAGGTGCTGTTACTTGATGAACCTTTGGGAGCTTTGGATCTTAAGCTTCGAAAGGATATGCAGGATGAATTGAAAACTATGCATAAAGATGTAGGCATTACTTTCATTTATGTAACACATGATCAGGAAGAAGCTCTAACCTTATCAGATACCATAGTAGTTATGAATAATGGCAGGATACAGCAGATAGGTACGCCTGTTGATATATATAATGAACCTAATAACGCATTTGTTGCATATTTTATAGGAGAGAGCAATATAATCCACAGCACGATGGTAAAGGATAAACTTGTGAGTATTGACAATGTGGATTTTGAATGTGTGGATACTGGATTTGGGCAGAATGCACCTGTCGATGTTGTAGTTAGGCCAGAAGATGTGGTGCTTGTCCCTGCTGATAAAGCGAAACTTAAGGGGAAAGTCACACTAGTCACTTTTAAGGGTGTTCACTACGAGATATGGGTTGAAGGGCCGTCTTTCGAGTGGAAGGTTCATTCTACCATACCTCAGATGGTGGGTGATGAGTTGGGAGTAACGGTAGATCCTTACAATATTCATGTTATGCATCAGGCTCCAATAGAAATAAAGCCAGTAGAAACGGCGGTGGAGGTATGAGTAAAAGGAGGTTTTCTTTTCCTTATCTTATATGGATGTCGATTTTTATTGTCGTTCCGCTTTTGCTTATAATATTTTATGCGTTTACGGATAATTCCTCAGGAAAGACAGTTTTTACATTAGAGCATTTAAAAGCAATATTCGAACCTTTGTATCTCAAGGTAATAGGAAGATCATTATATATGTCATTAATTGCAACTGTTGTATGCTTTATACTGGGTTATCCTGCAGCCATGATTCTAGCAAGCAAGGATTTTGCTAAAAAGAGTACCATGCTTATACTGATAGTGCTTCCAATGTGGATGAACTTTCTTTTAAGGACATACTCATGGCTTTCACTCCTGGAGAATGAAGGGCTTATAAACAGATTCCTTACTTCAATCGGTTTTGAACAGGTACAGTTGATGTATAACAATTTTGCTGTCGTACTAGGAATGGTATACAACTTTCTGCCTTTTATGATACTGCCTATATACTCTGTTCTAGTGAAAATCGATAAGAGCGTAATTGAAGCAGCTAAGGATCTTGGAGCAAACAGCGCCAAAGTATTTGGCCGTGTCATATTTCCATTAAGCATACCTGGAGTCATATCCGGTATTACAATGACTTTTATGCCGGCTTTGTCCACATTCGTTATTTCAAGATTGCTTAGCGGAGGCAAGATAACACTGATAGGCAATATAATCGAGCAGCAGTTTACAATAACAGGTGACTGGGGTTTGGGTTCTGCACTGTCTCTTCTTCTGATGGTCCTGATATTCGTATCCATGATATTCATTAATAAGTATGGTGATGAGTCAGTCGGAGCAGGAGGCCTGTTATGAAGAAACTTCTGCAAAGAATATATTTATTCCTAATATTACTGTTCCTGTATGCTCCTATTATAGTACTTATAGTCTACTCATTTAATGAGTCCAAATCACGTGCAGTATGGCAGGGATTTTCATTGACATGGTACCAGCAGCTTTTTACTGACAGTAAAATACTTAATGCTCTTGAAACCACTCTTCTTATTGCTTTAGTAGCTTCAGTAATAGCTACTGTTCTGGGTACTTTTGCAGCTCTTGGAATAATAAAAATGAAAAAGAAGACTTTTGAGACCGTCAGGACCATAACATATATTCCTGTATTAAATCCTGACATAGTGACAGGAGTTTCTCTGATGATGCTGTTCGCATTTGTGGGGATTGAACTTGGATTCATATCCATGCTGCTAGCCCATATCACGTTCTGTACTCCATATGTCATTATCTCAGTACTGCCAAAACTCTATCAGACTGACATATCAGTTTATGAAGCAGCCCAGGATCTTGGTGCTACTCCGTTTTATGCGCTTAGAAAGACAATAATACCTCAGCTTATGCCAGGAATAGTGACAGGATTTCTATTGTCTTTCACATTATCAGTTGATGACTTCGTCATAAGCTACTTCACAACGGGCGGGCATGTGGAGAATCTTTCCATGATAGTATTTTCCATGGCCAGAAAAGGTGTAAATCCAAAAATAAATGCTGTTTCAGCATTGCTTTTCGTTACTGTAATGGCATTGCTTCTTATTGTAAACAAACGTGAGCTTTCATCTAAAAGACATGCAAACAAAAGCAAAGCTACGTTGTTGAATAGAGAAAAACAAATTTTAAGTATGGGAGAAAATGAGGAAAAATGAAAAAAGCATTGGTTATTCTGTTATCAGTATTAATCGTATTATCCTTTGTTGGGTGTGCAAATGACAAGGAAGTATTAAATGTTTACAACTGGGGTGAATACATCGACATGGCTGTTATAGACATGTTTGAAGATGAAACCGGTATTAAGGTTAATTACAATACATTCACAACGAATGAGGACATGTATGTCAAGCTTTCCAAAGGCAGGGTGTCATATGATGTAGTGTTTCCTTCAGACTATATGATTCAGAGGATGATTGAAGAGGATATGCTCCAGAAGATTAACATGGTGAATGTACCCAACTATTTAAAGGTAGATGATGTACATAAGAACCTTCCATATGATCCTAACAACGAATATTCAGTTCCGTATCTTTGGGGTACTGTCGGAATATTATATAACACAACAATGGTAAGCGACACTGTGGACAGCTGGGATATACTATGGAATGAGAAATATTCACAAAAGATATTCATGCAGGACAGCCAGAGGGATTCCATGATGGTAGCTCTTATAAAACTCGGTTATTCGCAGAACACTACTGATCAAGCTCAGATAGATGAAGCAATGAATCTGTTAATTGAGCAAAAGCCATTAGTATTGGGTTATCTTGTAGATGAAGTGAAGGATAAGATGGTGCAGGGCGAAGGCGCTTTAGCCGTAGTATGGTCAGGTGAAGCGGTTGACGCAATGAGTATGAATGAGGATCTGGCTTATGTGATTCCTAAAGAAGGAAGTAACAGGTGGGTTGATGGTATGGTAATACCAAAGAACGCGAAAAATGTATCAGCTGCTGAAAAGTTTATAAACTTCATGCTAAGAGATGACATCATGCTTATGAATGCGAATGAAACCGGTTATTCCATTACTTCACAATCTGCAATAGACCAGCTTGATGATGAATGGAAGAGTAATCTTGCAGCATTCCCGACAGAGGAAATGCTGTCTAGATGTTCAGTGTTTGAGTATAATGCAGATGCTACAGTCATGTATAATAAAGCGTGGACTGAAGTTACTGCACATTAAGCAAATATTAATATTTTATACTTGAAATAGGTATTTATTGTACGAAGAATAGTATATAATTAGAGCAATAAGATGTAAGGAGCAATGGTTTGGGACTTGATATTGGTATAGATCTCGGTACTTCTTCAGTACTTATATATGTTAAAGGCAAAGGCGTGGTTCTGCGTGAACCTTCTGTCGTATCAAGAGATGATAACGGCAAAATAAAAGCTGTTGGAGATGACGCGCGCCTTATGATAGGCAGGACTCCTGCTAATATTGAAGCTATCAGACCTCTTCGTGATGGTGTAATATCTGATTATGAAGCTACAGAGGAAATGCTAAAATACTTTATAAAAAAGGTTTGCGGCAAAAAGCTTCTTCTATACAAGCCACGAATAATGATATGCGTACCCAGCGGAATAACTGAGGTTGAAAGAAGAGCGGTTATTGATGCAGCTGACAAAGTCGGAGCAAAAGAAGTGTATATCATTGAAGAACCTATTGCTGCTGCAATAGGAGCTGGACTTGATATTACCAAAGCATATGGAAGCATGGTAGTTGATGTCGGTGGAGGGACTACAGATATTGCGGTTATTTCTCTTTGCGGAATAGTTAAAAGTAAATCAATCAAAATAGCGGGTGATGCTTTTGATGAATGTGTAATCAAGTTCATGAGAAAGAAATACAGCCTTCACATCGGTGAAAGAATGGCTGAGGAGATGAAAATCAGAATAGGCTGCGTGTACCCTAGAAAAGAGGAAGTCTCGATGCAGGTCAGAGGGAGAAATCTTGTTTTAGGATTACCAAGAACGATTGAAATAACCTCATCAGAACTTATGGAAGCATTTGATGAAGTAGTCCAGCAGATTGTTGACGGAGTTAAGAATGTACTGGAAAAAACACCTCCGGAGTTGTCCGCTGATATAGGCGACAGAGGAATAGTATTAACTGGAGGTGGCAGTTTGATATATGGGCTGGATACGTTACTTTCCATCAAGACAGGCCTGGAGGTTACGATTGCAGATGATCCGATCTCCTGTGTTGTTTTAGGTACCGGTGAAGCATTAGAGAATCTTGATAAGATATTAAAACTCAGGGTTGTCAAGCAAGAAGAAAGGAGCAAGAGATAACATGAAGACAAAAGGAGTAAGGTTATATGGTGAGAATGATCTTCGGCTCGAAGAATTCGAACTGCCAAAAATAAATGATGATGAGATATTAGCAAGAGTTGTAACTGACAGCATATGCATGTCGTCATATAAAGCTGCAATACAAGGAGCAAAGCACAAAAGAATACCTAATGATGTCGCACAGAATCCAATAATAATCGGACATGAGATGTGCGGAGAGATACTTGAAGTAGGTAAGAAGTATAAAGACAGATACAAAAAAGGACAGCGTTTTACAATGCAGACCAATCTTAATCATCCTTCTAACATATATGCTGCACCTGGATATTCATTCAGGTATACAGGCGGTACTATACAGAACATGATTATAGCCAAGGAAGTTTTAGAAGTGGACTGCCTGCTTGAATATAATGGAGATTCCTTCTATCAGGGATCTTTAGCTGAACCTGTTTCCTGTATAATCGGAGCTTTTTCTGCAATGTACCACACAAACAGGGTTAATTATGAACATACCATGGGAATAAAAGAAGGCGGAAAAATGGCAATCTTAGCAGGCGTAGGCCCGATGGGATTAGGTGCTATTGATTATGCTGTAAATCAGGAAAAGAAACCTTCACTTCTGGTTGTTACTGATATAGATGATTCCAGACTGGCAAGAGCTGCTGAGATATTTTCTCCGCAATGGGCTTCTAAGCATGGAGTCAAACTTATTTATCTCAATACGGGGAAAACAGAAGATCCTGTTAAAGCTCTTATGGAACTTACAGATAACAAAGGATATGATGATGTATTCGTATTCGCTCCTGTAAAACCTGTAGTAGAACAAGGCGATAAAATATTAGGCTATGACGGATGCCTGAATTTCTTTGCAGGTCCTACAGATCCGGCTTTCTCAGCCAATTTTAATTTTTACAATGTCCATTACAACTCAAGCCATATAGTGGGAACAAGCGGCGGTAATACAGATGACATGAAGAAATGCATAACTATGTGTGAAGAAGGCAAACTTAATCCTGCAGCAATGGTAACACATATCGGCGGCCTTGATTCTGCGGTAGAAGCAACTTTGAACCTGCCTAAGATACCTGGTGGCAAAAAGCTCATATATACTGGTATAAGCATGCCGCTTACAGCTATAAGCGAATTCAGGGAAAAAGGATATCCTGAACTTGCAAAAATATGTGATGCAAATAAAGGATTATGGTGTAAGCAGGCAGAAGACTGGCTTTTATTGAATAGCAAGAAGATATAACCATTAAATGTAAATATTGATCATAAGGGAGCAGAGAAATCTGCTTTCTTATTTTTTAAAAAACATAACGAAGTGTTGTAAATACCTCTGGCTGGGAATATTTGACAATTTGCACAAATAGTGATATTATGTAAACGTTATAAAAATAAATGGAGGCAAGAGCTATGACAACTAAGGATCTGTTCAAGTCTAAAAAGAAAAAAGCTGCAGAAGATTTATTTATTCCTCCAGAAAAGGTCGATGAATATATAAAAGCGAGAGAAGCGGCTGACAAAGCACCATCAAAAAAGAAAGACAAACAAGTCTATGATGCAATTTTATTTGCAAAAGGAACGAATGTTGGAGAAAATCTTGATGGTGGTATTAACAGGGCAATAGGCAAGCTGTCCGGATAGGATTTCTATTTGTAATTCTACATATTTACATTAACAGCTTATTATTATGAGCTGTTTTTTTGTAGAAGAAATTATGTAATAAGCGATATAAGTCCGTAATATAGTACATAACTAATGATATTATGTGTATATCTTAAAAAGGTGGTTGCATACTATGGATAATCTGGATAATATCGATACTGTAAGAACAAATAGAGCTGTACACATCATTTCATTGATTATAGGTACATTAACATACTGGTTCATTTTGTCTTCTTACATAACAGCAGCATATGTTTTTGCACTATCTGCCGCTGGTTATGTTATATGCATTCTGTTTCTGCTGACAAGATACAATGAGTATGTAATTAACAAGGATAATCGTGTTATGAGAAGATACTGTGACAATGTTTTCTCTGTGTGCCCAAAATGCGGTGAGCTGCATATAAGCATATATAACAAAGTATTCTATAGCAGGATATTTATGAATATACTGAAAATTGTAATGAGAAACAATCATGCTGGAGCAGTACATATAGTAAAAATAGCCAAATGTAATAAATGCAAGCACATATGGTATGGCGGTTATGTGAATCAAAGTGAAACAAATCCTTCTTTTGATGAAAGTTACGTGCAAAACAACATCTGATAGTGGTAGAATATCATTATCAGGTTCAAATGGAGGGGATTTAATAATGGGTAGAAAAATGAACAAGACAGAATGGAGCTGGGTATTGTATGATGTAGGCAATTCTGCATTTACAATGCTGACAACAGCTCTTGTTCCTATTTACTTTGCTGCAATGGTAGCTAATACAAGTACTATTGAAGGTAATCAAGCAACTGCATTATGGGGAACTGCAAATTCAGTAGCGATTATAATACTTGCGTTTCTTTCACCTATTCTAGGGGCGATAGCAGACTACAGGGGCATGAAGAAAAGGATGTTTGCAGTTGCGCTGTCAGTTGGCGTATTAGGAGCATTCGCAATGGCATTTATGAATACCTGGCTTGCTTTTTTAATCATATATGTTATCGCCAGAATCGGATATTCTGCAACGAATGTATTTTATGATTCCATGCTTACTGATGTTACCACAGATGACAGAATGGACAGAGTCTCATCAAACGGGTTTGCATATGGGTACATAGGCAGCTGTATACCTTTCATACTCTGTCTTGCAATTTATATTTTCCAGCCTTTTGGTTTAAACGATAATTCGTCTATACAGGTAGCATTCGTCATAACAGGATTGTGGTGGTTCCTTCTTACAATACCATTATTTAGAAATGTCCGCCAGACATATTATCTTGAGAACCAGAAGGGTAAAGTAAAAGACGCGTTTTTAAGAATTGCAAATACATTTAAAAATATTAAAAAGAAGAAGGAAATATTCCTTTTTATACTTGCTTATTTCTTCTACATAGATGGTGTATATACAATTATAACCATGGCAACTATATACGGTACTGAATTAGGGCTTGATTCAGTGTCAATGGTACTGGCTTTACTGCTTACCCAGTTTATAGCATTCCCATGTGCAATTCTTGCAGGAATATTAGGAACTAAATATGGGACCTTGAAGATTATAAAAGTGTTTATTGGGATATATATGTTTGTAGCAGTTTTCGGGTTCTTCCTTGTCAGCGAGTGGCAGTTCTGGGTTTTAGCAGTAATAGTAGGAATGGCACAAGGCGGTATACAGTCTCTTTCCAGAGGATTTTTCGGCAGGATTATCCCTAAGGAAGAATCTAATGAGTATTTCGGATTCTTTGATATATTCGGCAAATTAGCGGATATAATGGGACCGCTTCTTATGGGATTATTCGCTATAATAACAGGGCATTCCAGATACGGTATTTTATCTCTTATTCTGTTGTTCATTGTTGGATTTATTCTATTATCGAGACTGCCCAAAGGCTTCGGTGAAATTAAGCTAAATACAAAAGAATAATAATGGTTGGGAAAAAAAATATAAGAATTAATAAATGGCGGAATCAGTATATTTATATAATCATACTGGTTCTGCTTTCTTTATCAGTATTCATATATAGCAGGATAACACAAGACAGAAAAAATATTGACCATCCAAATAATCAAATTGTGGAAGGTTCAATGCTTGTACACTATATAGATGTCGGACAAGGTGACTGCATGCTGATACAGGATGGTACGTATAATATTCTTATTGATACAGCAAGCAGCAGGATGTCGGAGAAAGTTTTAACCTTTTTATATGAACATGATGTGGATTCGATCGATATGATTGTTCTTACCCATCCTCACGAAGATCATATCGGATCATTTAGCGAAATAGCTATGAATTATGAAATTGATCTTGTTCTGAAAAGCCCGGTTGAAAGAGATAACTACACATACATTAGAACAGAAAATACTATAGAGGATATGGATATAAAATCGATCATTCCTTATTATGGTGAAGTTTTCAGATATGGTGATATGATGTTTACTGTTATTTCTGATTCAGCTTTAGAATATGATGAGATTAATGATTATTCAGTTGTATTAAGACTAGACCATAAAGGAAATACTTTCATATTTACAGGAGATATGGAAAGCGATGCTGAGCACAGCATACTTGAAAAGGATGTGGATTTAGAATGTGACGTGTTAAAAGTTGCTCATCATGGAGGCAGTTCATCCACAACATCAGCATTTTTGTATGAAACCTCACCGATATACGCGATAATACAGTTAGGTGCGGACAATGAATACGGTTATCCGCATAGGACATTACTTAGCAGATTGGATATCCATGACATAATAACATACAGAAACGATCTTTTAGGGGATATTACAGTGATTTCGACTGTAAACGGATTATCATTTGAATTTGAAAAAGATGTAAGATACGATTCTGATTGATCTTAGCCACAGAATATATGAAAACATGCCATTTTCTATACAGGCCATAAGAACTTAAATGATTTTGTAAAGAAGGTATATTTTATAATTATGTACATTTTTAGATTCACATGAGTTATATGTAAAATTATATCTTTATATTAGAAAACCGAACAAATTTATAAATGTTGAATAAATATTCGAAAAATAGCTTTGTTAACAAGATATATTCATTTTCATTGAATATAACTGCAGAAGCAAGCAAGGTTGGGATAATATCTGATGTTATTTAAATACAACAAATATCACATTTTTCATATAGTATGAGATGTGTATAAATGATAAAATATAACAAAGAGGGATATTAGATATATCGATAAATGAAAGGGGCGTATAGATGAAGAACTTTAAAAGGATTTTTTCTCTGATTATGATGATAGTACTGGCAGCCGGCTTATGTTTTTCACTTGCAGGATGTAAACCAGCAGAAACAGCGACATACTACATAACGAACACTACTCCGAATACTCTTACAATCAAATGGGTAAGGGATGTAAAGATTATGCAGCAGTGGAGTGAGCTGAAACCAGGTGAGGTGCTTGAATTCAAGGTAGATATTAAGAAGGAGCCTAATATATTCAGCATGTTCTATGGCGGAGCTAAGGTCGGCAGGGAAGTTGTGTCTCCTGAAACCGGATATGTTGATGGTGGAAAATACTACATAATCATATTCCGTACACCTAACTCATCAAAAGATGAATACAAACTTGTTCCGGACGATGGCTCATATGTGCCTCCGACAGAATAATACAGAGGTATTCAATTGGATATATGTGAGAAAGTCTTTGGCTTTGAGTTGACTTTCAAGACATCAGAAAAATTGTTTTCATACAAGGGTGCCGATAAAGGCACTCTTTTCATGCTGGATAAATGTGAAATAAAAGAGGATGATGTTGTACTGGATTTAGGATGCGGATATGGGCTTGTTGGAATCAGCTGCGCAAAAGTGGTAAAAGGAAATAATGTAGTGATGTGTGATATAGATCCGTTAGCTGTTGAGTATTCATTTATTAACGCAGAACAGAACAATATAAATAATGTAACAATTATACAAAGCAATGCATATGAAAATATCACACGTGATGATTTCACCCTCATACTGAGTAATCCTCCTTATCATGCTGATTTTTCAGTACCTAAGAGGTTTATCGAACATGGGTACAAAAAACTTTCATATGGAGGAAGAATGTTTATGGTGACAAAAAGACTGGAATGGTACAAGAATAAATTCATCTCAGTTTTTGGCGGAGTCAGGATTTTCCGTAATGATGGATATTTTGTATTTATGGGAATAAAAACTTCTGATTTAAAATTGAATAGGAATAAAAAAGTATAACATACTGTAGGAATTTCTTAAGGAAATATTAAAAGTTTTTGATGTTGACATAAGTAGTTATTAGTAATAATATGAAGCAGATGGAGGTTTTGTATGGAATATAAATTAGGCATCATCGGATACGGCGGAATGGGTTCATGGCATCATAAGAACTCTGTCAAAGTACCAGGTTTAAGAGTAACAAGCGCTTTTGACATTGATCAGCAGAGACTTAAAATAGCAGCTGAGAATGGATTAAAAACATATGATAATGTTGATGAGTTTTTAAAGAATGGTGATTTTTCCATAGTTCTTGTAGCTACACCGAACAATTTTCATAAGTACTATTCTGTCATGGCCATGGATGCCAAAAAGCATGTCGTCTGCGAAAAACCTGTAGCGATGAATCTTGCTGAACTGGATGATATGATAGCTGCATCAAAGAAAAATAACGTTTTGTTTACAGTACATCAGAACAGAAGATGGGATAAAGATTACAAAACCGTAAAGAAAGTCCTTTCAGATAATCTTATTGGTAAACCTTATACTATAGAATCAAGAGTACACGGCCAGAATGGGGTAATGCACGGATGGAGAGCATACCAGGTAGCTGGTGGTGGAATGCTTTTTGACTGGGGAGTACATCTTATTGATCAGATGTTATATATGGTTAATGAAAAAGTTACGGAAGTATACTGCCAGCTCTTCAGTATTAAAACACCTGAAGTTGATGATTATTTCAAACTTATACTAAGGTTTGAATCCGGATTGTCTGCACAGATTGAAGTCGGGACATACTGTCTTGAAAAAATGCCTAGGTGGTATGTTAATGCTGACCAGGGTTCAGTTCTAGTAAAGAACTGGGAATGTGAAGGAAATGTAACAAGAGCAAGCCAGATTGTAATGGAATGGGAACCAGAGATAGTACAGACAGTAGGAGGACCTACCAGAACAATGGCACCACGTCCAAAGGAGACGCTTGAAGAAATTGATCTTCCGAAAGTGCAGAGCGAGTGGGCAGAATATTATATGAATATAATCGCATATTTAAATGGAAAAGAAGATATAATAGTAAAGCAGGAAGAGTTAAGAAGGGTAATGCAGGTTATAGAAGCTGCATTTGAATCGGATAAATCGCATCAAAGCATTAAATGCTTGATATAAAGGGGGCGTAATATGAGTCAGAAAGCAGATATTTATTACATGACGAACCAGAAGTTCTTTCCATCAGAAAAGCTATATGCTGTGAAGGAAAGACTGGATGGCATGACAGATGAACAGATTCAAAGACTGATGTATGTACAGCTGAAGGATCCTACAACATACCTATTAATTTCTATTTTTATAGGTGAATTAGGCATTGACAGGTTCCTTTTAGGCGATGTCGGTATGGGGATTTTAAAGTTGCTGACCGCAGGACTTTGCGGTATACTTTGGATATACGACATGGTTACTATACAGGACAAAGTCAGAAACATCAACTTTGATGAATTAATGAGGATAATGTAATATCCTATGATTTTTGGATTAGCGTTATTCATTATATCAGCACTAAGCATTTTGTGCTTTATATTGATGTACGTTGACAAGAGAAGGGCAATAGACGGGAAATTCAGAATAAGTGAATCCTGTCTATTTTCAATTTCACTTGCAGGAGGAGCAATAGGCTGTCTGGCCAGTATGTATGTATTCAGACACAAAACAAAGAAGGTATCGTTTAAGATATTGATACCTTTATTTTCATTAACGCATGTAGCTTTGCTTGTATTCCTTTTTTTACGCGGTTAATTGAATATACTGTGAGGAATAACTCTATTAAATCCTTTATTACTCCATTTCTTGTGGAGCAGTTTTGCGCTTTTTACCTGCATAAGTCCTTTGACATATTCTGCTTTTCCAGGACATAGCGGATATAGACCAAGCATGCTGAATATATACCATGATGCAGTCGCGCCATTATCCTCATCTCCAGGGTAACCGGATTCATCAAAACTAAAAGCTTCATCACACATTCTTCCAACCCAGTAGTCTGTACGGTGCTGTATGCCCATATATGCAAAAATGTATGGTAGGTGGAATGATGGCTGGTTTGATATTGCACACTGACCAAAATCTGCAGCAGCCATTTCGGTCATCTCATGAATCTCTCTTTTGTAATTTTCCGCATAATACAGCGGAGGAGTTTCAAAAATTTCATTTATTTTCCTTATAAAATCAGCATCATCCCCATAAAGTCTGGCTAATCCCTCAAAATCATGGTAGACAGAGAAGGAATTCTGATATGCGCAGCCTTCAGTATAATCCAAACCCCATCTGAACTTATTGAAATCAGGACGGAAAATTCCCTGTCTGTCCTTTGCTCTCATAAATCCTGTTTCTTTATCAAAAAGATTAATATAATTCCTGGATCTTTTCAGATACTCCTCTTTAATATCATTCCTTCCTAATTTCTCTGCAACAACTGCAATACAATAATCACCATATGCGGCATCAAGAGTCAGATTAACGCTTTCATTTTCACTTTCATATGAGACATAACCATATTTAATGTAATCTTCCACTCCGTTTCTTCCATGCCTTGCATCAGCACATGCTGCATTTGCATGTTTAATCATTCCTTCTAAAGCTTTTTCCAAAAGTTTTTCGTCAGCTATGTTTTTTACTGCCGCATCAGCTATAACTGCATCTATAAGTGTGGATGGCATACAGCCTATCTCGACCATTGATGTCCATCTTGGCAGCCATCCCCATTCTTTGTAGTCGTTTACAAACCCTTCGAGCATGCTTTTATACTCATCTTTTGCAATTATTGCAAACAAAGGGAAAAGTGTGCGGTATGTGTCCCAGAACCCAGTATCAGTATATCTCACTCCTTCATATATTTTCCCGTCCTTTGGACAGTAATGAACCGGTTTTCCCGCCTTATCGTATTCGTAGCATTTATGAGGGAAGAGAAAGCATCTGTACAAGCAGGAATAAAATGTTTTCATCTGCTTTTTTGTGGATGTCTTGACTTCAATACGAGACAAGACTTCTGTCCATATTTCTTCTGCTTTATCGTTCGCTTCCTTTAAGGTTATATCAGTAAGCTCCGATGTGTGATTATATACAGCCTGCTCAAGCGAAATATATGATGTACACATAGTTACGGATGTCTCGCTGTTCTTCAAAGCAATGTGTATAGCTGTACCTGCTCCGGTAATTTCTGTTTGGGTAATAAGGTTCTTATCAGCACCGTTTACAAGTATATTTGCAACATCAACATGATCCTTATTGAATTTATATACAAAATACATCCTGAATCCTGCTTCGGGTTTTTTGTGAATGTGCTCAGTATAGCCCGTTAACAATCCGGTATCAGGATTATATTCAAATTTTGTAATACCGCCAACAGACATTATTGTGAAATACGGAATTCTGTAGTCATCATATGATAACTGCATTGCTGCTCCTCTTTCAGTAGGAGATAGTGAAAGAGTCGCATTGTATTTGATGAATCTTACTGATAACAGATTAGGAGTCATTATTGCCTTATCAGGGTTATAGCCTGACCATATAGATCTTAGGTCAGTACCAGGCTTCCCGCTCTGGACAAGCATAAGAAGCGCTCCATAATCGCCAATCCACGGGCTTGGCTGATGTGTAAGCCTAATACCCTCAATGCTTCTGTCATCAGGATGGAAAAACCAGGATTCACTGTCACCTCTGGTCTGTGCAGTAAAAGAAGCCATCCCGAAAGGAAGCTGTGTTAAAGGCAGGGTATTGCCGTTTGAAAATCTTGGATTAGAACGGGTTCCTTGTCTGATATTGACATAATTAAGATAATTCATAATATATATACCTCTTATATGAATATTATAACGGATAAAGCATATACTGCGAAATGATAAAAATTAAAATGATATAATCCCGAGGTGGCTAAACAGGATTTTCAACCCCATCAATACTAATATTATGCCTCCAGACATTTCTGCACCTGACTTGAATCTGCATCCGAATATACTGCCTATGTATACGCCGGCATAAGACAGTAACAGCGTGACTGCACCTATAAAGCTAATTGCAGGAATAATACTGACTGATAAAAAGGCAAAAGACACACCTACTGCAAGAGCGTCAATTGATGTTCCGATAGCTAGGGGAAGCATTTTTTTGAAACTTAACGGATTGCCATTATTATCTGACATCTCACATGAATCATTCTTTCTGCTTTCTATAATCATTTTAATTCCTATTACGGCTAATAAAATGAAAGCAATCCAGTGATCCCATTTTTCTATGAATCCTGCAAAACCAGTCCCCAACAGAAAACCTGCTAAAGGCATAACAGCCTGAAATCCACCGAAATACAGCCCAACAATAAATGCATCTTTCCATTTTATTTTCTGAAGTGAAAGCCCTTTACATATGGCTACTGCAAAAGCATCCATCGAAAGACCTATTGCTATCAGAAGCAGTTCCCAAAGAGTCATGTCCCTCTCCTAACAATTTCATACAATTATATAATTGAGTTGTAGCGAAGGCAATATTAAATTATTAACATAATTCATCAAACTGCATTGTTTTTAATTATCCTGTATGATAAAGTGATAATAGCAAAACGAAGAAGGAGACAGATATGGACGCATTCTTTCCACTAAATAAAAATGTAAAAAAGAAAAACATCAGCTCACTAATTATCGCAATCCTGCTTTATGTAGTATTATCAATTGTTGTAGGGTTGTTGCAGAAACTTCTAGGTGCTATTCCTGTAGTAAACTGGGTTATGGGGATAGTCGGATATCTTGTCTGGCTATATAGTGTAGTAGGCGTTATTCTGGCTATTGTAAAATTCATAAAGTAGAAGCCGGTATTGAATAGACTACACTCATTATGCTTTTAATATGCATGACTATACTTTAATCCGTTCAAGGAGAAGAACAATATCATTAAGAATCTCACAGGATTGTACTGTTGTTGTACGGGCTCCCATTTTCTGTTCAAAGAAAATTATAGATGAATTCGTATCAAGCCATGAAAGATGGATAGATAAACATTTGCTTATCAAAAAAAATGAGCCTTCAGTCAAAGAGCTCACAAATGAGCAGATTAAAGCTTTAAAGAAAGAAGCTAGAAAAGTACTTACAGAAAAAACGAAAATTTACTCTCAGATAACAGGTCTGTATCCCTCATATATAAAAATAACATCCTCGACCAGAAGATTCGGAAGTTGTACTCACAAAAACGGTATCTGTTATTCATACAGGCTGATGCTGTATCCCGAAGAAGCTGTTGATTATGTTGTAGTGCATGAATTATGCCATTTAAAACACAGAAACCACCAGAAGCCTTTTTACGATCTTGTGAAAAAGCATATGCCTGACTATAAAGAAAGAGATAAACTCTTAAAATCTGCTAACCGAACACTTTAATAAGGCAGTAGCCATAGAATGTGTTTTTCGGAATGGAAAAATGAATACGTCCGTTTGCTTCAATAAAATGTATTTCTTTTTCCTCATCTGATTCTGGTATGCATGCAATTATAGATTTCGGCGTAAAACCCAATTTAACTGATACATCGACTTGTGCAGCTTTTTTTGACCCAATAGTATAACCTTCAATGGGTGTGGAGAGAGTTACCCTCTCATTTTCTTTTGACATAGCTTTATCCACGTTCATAATATGTATTGCAGCGTTAACACCATGTTTAAATAAGGAGTATATTATCTGAATTGAAGATGTGGCTTCAATATTCTTCTGCTGGATAATTGCATCAAGAGTTTTTCCGCCTGTCTGTTTTAATGCATCAATAACATAGTCGGGAGTAGGATTTGATAATGCATGTTCATCCATGTAATTCGGGACTCTTACTGAATTCTGATAGTGGTCAATACATTCGCTGTCTTCTATAACGAAAATGCTTCCTTTTCCTATCATTTTAACTCCAGGTGTCGATGGAAGCTTGGTAAAACATTCTTCCAGACGATGGCCGTATGATTTACCTTTATCGTCATAAATTGCAAAAGAACCTATTATAATGAGATTCCCACCGTTTTCGACATATTTATACAGTTTTTCGAGCATCATTTCAGAAAGCATCTTTACACTGGGAGCGACTATATATTTGAATTTACTGTAAACATCCAAATCTTCGCTTTCAAATACCATGTCTGTCATGAATCCATATACATAGCTTGCCTGCAGCCATGTTGCAAACCTTCTCATTGAGTCTTTATAACCTATACTGAAATCTCTTGTATCAGCAGAAAGCAGAAATGCAAGATCGGAAACTTTATCTGGTGCTTCATAAAATTCCTTATGTTTCATCTCAAAGTTCCTGTAAATGTATTCTCTCATCCCGCCTTTGAAATTTCTTGAACACTGTGTGAACAGCTGGCCCCAGATTTTGCATAAACCCCAGGAAAAGTACAATGAATCCTCTGTTCTGGGATAAAACATGGACATAGAAGGAATACCTCTGTGCCTTGCCATTGCAAATCTGTGTATTGCTTCTGTTGCTACATCATAAAAGGATTCCTTGATGACAATAAGAGAAATATTTTCTTGAAAAACAAAATCCCATAAGTCAGTGCAGTTCTCAAATGGGTATGAAGTAGGATTCTCCCTGACGATAGTGGATATGTAATTAGGCCTTAACAGGGCATATCCTAAAGATTCAAAATGCTTATTTACATCATGTGCAAATTTTGTGGTCGATTCATGTTTGAATTTTTTCCAGGCAACGAAAGCAGGATTGGAATAGTTTTCATAAAACTCATTCCATTTGTCAGGTTCTGGAATATCATAACCTGTCTTTTCTTTAAAAAGTTTTCTGCAGTGAACACATGTGCATGCTGACCAGTCGCCCCACCAGCCCTGCCCGAAGTACTGAACATCATCTGTCATTATGCCGTCCACTCCCTGTGCATAAACAGATTCGAGATATTTAAAATACTCCTCTTTGTATTGTGGATTATTGAAACACATGCAGTAACCTCTGTAATTGCTTCTTGCGAATTTAGCGGTAGCTCCGCTTATCTGACGAAAAGAGGATATCTTTCTACCGTTTATTAGTGGGTCACCTTGCGAATATTCATAAAATCCGGTCCATGCTTTTGTACTGGAACCGTGAAATTCGAAAGCTTTCTCTACTGCATCTATCTGGTCCTGTCCGATTGGATTGTATGTAAGGTGCGAACTGTGATGTTCAACATATCTGATACCGTACTTATGGCATGATTTGACTAATCTTCCGATACATTCATTAATCTCTTTCCAATTCAGTACATGATTCCACCTGAAATGCGTACAGCTGAAACCTATGAGTATGGTTATGCCATCATCTGCATATTTTTTCACAAGATTGTCAATCTGCTGCTGGTCTGAACGGAAAATTTCATCCTCATTATAGTAGATCCATCCAAATCTTTCCTGCCATTGCCGATTCTTCAGATTATTCATATGCTCCTCCACAGATAATATGATTTTTTAGAATATAAGTGATTTAATTATATAACATAACAATGTATTATCAAGCATTCTCTTGAATAGGATGACTGTAATGCCCATGGTTTCCTATAAAAAGTAGTGGTATAATAATGCGTATATAGGGGGACCATATGAAAATAAAAGAAAATAGATGGTTTGGTTTTGCTATTATAGCAGTTATTTATGTTACAGCGGCATTCTTCGGAATCTGGGTATATAACCAGACAAACTCGTCAGTATTTATAAAAGTACTGACCGCTGATGCTGCAGCGACTGTTACCGTATATCTGTTCAGTCTTCTATTCAGGAATGCATCTGTATACGATCCTTACTGGTCTGTCGCACCTATTGTTATACTTCCTCTGCTTGCATTAAATTCGCCTGGTTCTAACTTAGGAACAGTGCTTATGCTGACTGCAGTGACAGCCTGGGGAGTAAGACTGACTTTTAACTGGGCAAAGACATTTAAAAATCTTGGAATTCAAGACTGGCGTTACGATATGCTGAAACAAAGATCAAAAGCCCTTTTTCCACTGGTAAGTTTTTTTGGGATACAGGTGTTTCCCACAGCGGTAGTGTATCTTTGCATGCTTCCTGCTATAACTTTTCTTCAGAATGATACCTTTAATGCTATTACAGTAATTGGTTTTGTTATCTGTTTCATAGCTGTACTTCTACAAGGTATATCTGATTATGAGATGCATGAATTCAGAAAAAAAACACAGGACAAGACCATAATAATGAGAGAAGGTCTTTGGAAGTATTGCAGGCATCCAAACTATCTTGGAGAGATACTTATGTG
>JAAYBX010000123.1 GCA_012729955.1 Clostridiaceae bacterium | reverse complement strand
TTTTACGGATTTTACCTACATTTTTATATGTTCTTCCTTTTTCTGCGGCATCAGCAATGAATATAACTTTTTCCATCTTACCCATTCCTGCTCGTCCGAATGTATGGTAATAGATAGCATAAAGAATCTCTTCGTCATCTATATCGTAGTCTTCATATGCAATAACTGCTGCGCAAGGACCATGTAGTATGTTCGCTGTGTGATATTCCTTGTCTATGAATATGTCTGCAGACTCTAACATTTTTACCATATCCTTAACTTCCATATCTTTGGCTATATCATGCAAAAGTGCTGCCACATATGCTTTTTCACCATCTGCACTGTGTCTTTCGGCAAGATGAATTGCCAGTTCTATGACATTCTTGACATGCTCGTATCTTTGCGGGCTATATCTCTTAATTATTTCCTGTTTGGCTTCTTCACTTATATATCCCATTTCCCAATATATACCTGTACACCTTCTTATCAAGCATCCACTCTATCGAGTCATCACCTTCTACTATGGCCTTCCGTATTACACTAGATGATATTTCAGACACGCTTCTTGTGTCAAATATGATGTCAGCATTGTAATTCTTCTTAAGCATATCCATTCTTTCATAAATCTGCTGTCTTGAAAATCCTTTTCTTTCAAACACAAGGAATGTACATAGTTTGAATACTTCTTCATATTCCTTCCATGTCGTAAGCTGAAAAAGTGTGTCCGCCCCTATAACATATACAATCCCATCAAAAACAGAGTATTCATTTTTCACCTGTCTTAATGTATCTATCGTGTATGTTGTTGTTTCTCTTTTTAATTCTATATCAGAAGCTATAAGCCTTTCATAACCATCCAAGGCTAAACAAAGCATGGAATATCTAGCACTGTCTTCAGTTATATTGTCATTATCTTTATGAGGAGGTTTTGTGCAAGGGGTTAAGAGTACATACTCACAGTAATCCAGTGCGTATTTCGCCATCTGGATGTGCGCTTTATGTACTGGATCAAATGTTGCTCCTAAGATACCAAGTTTCATTTTCTGCCTATATCTTTCCTGTAGTGCATATCTTTAAAGTAAACCTTGTTTATACTATTGTATACTTTTGCTACTGCTTCTTCAACAGTGTCTCCTTTTGCTGTCAGAGCAAGTACTCTTCCTCCATTTGTTACCATTACACCATCTTTTAAAGCTGTTCCCATGTGATAAACGGTTATACCTTGTTTATGCAATTCCTCTAATCCTGATATTTTGTATCCTTTTACATATTCCTTTGGATATCCGCCGCTTGCAAGAACAACTGTAGCGCTTGCCCGGTTTTCCCATTCAATATTAATCTTATCAAGTTTCTCATCTATTATTGCATCAAAGATTCCCAGAAGATCAGTTTTCAGCAATGGCAGCAGTGCTTGTGTTTCAGGGTCTCCAAACCTTGCGTTATACTCAATTACCTTTGGTCCGTCTTTAGTAAGCATCATCTGGAAATATATGACACCCTTGAAACTGCGGCCTTCTTCCTTCATAGCCTTGATTGTCGGATAAAATATGTTATTAATACAATAATCTTCTACTTTTTCAGTATAATGCAGGCTTGGACTGAAGGCTCCCATACCTCCTGTATTAAGGCCTTTATCTCCATCCAAAGCTCTCTTATGATCCTGGCTTGAAGGCATTGTCTTAATAGTTTTCCCATCAGTAAAGGCCAGTACTGTGACTTCTGGACCCTCTAAAAACTCCTCGATTATAACGGTGCGTCCAGATGCTCCGAACATATCATTTAGCATCATCTGGCTTATGGTTTCAACAGCCTGCTGATGGTCTTCAACAATTATTACACCTTTTCCAAGAGCCAGCCCGGATGCTTTTATAACCAGAGGATATTTTTTGTCCGCAATATATTCCAATGCTTTTTCTGCATTATCAAAAATTTCAAAATCTCCTGTCGGTATTCCATATTTTTTCATTAGGTTTTTAGAGAATGCTTTACTGCTCTCTATTTCAGCAGCCTTTGCAACCGGCCCGAAAGCACGTATGTTTTTTTCATTAAGCTTATCTACAAGGCCTAATGCCAAAGGGTCATCAGGAGTAACAACCACCATATCCATGGGATTCTCTTTCAAAAAGCTCAATATTCCTTCAATATCCGTAGCTTTTATGTTAACGCATTTAGCAATCTGTCCTATACCCGCATTACCTGGCGCGCAGAATATCTCATCGATCTTCGGGCTTTCACTTAGTTTTTTAACTACGGCATGTTCTCTGCCGCCTCCCCCAATAACCAGTACCTTCATCCGTCCGCCTTTCTTA
>JAAYBX010000122.1 GCA_012729955.1 Clostridiaceae bacterium | reverse complement strand
ACCGAAATGGACTGCAGGCATTCTGTCCACAGCTTTATAGTTTAAAATATTAAGTGCTCTTTTCTTGTTGTCCATAAATCCTCCACATACAAAATGATTTTATAGTCATTGCCATTGCAAGTCAACCTCAACAGAGGAATTTGTCATATTATTCGGATATAATAAAATCTGTGCTATTGCAATATTTTTGACAAGAAGTCTTTAGTTCTCTGGTTCTTAGGATTGGAAAAGAATTCCTTTGGATTGTTTTCTTCAACAATCATACCATCATCCATAAATAAGATCCTGGTACCGACTTCTTTTGCAAAACCCATCTCATGAGTTACCACAACCATGGTCATACCCTCTTTTGCAAGCTTCTTCATTAAATCCAGGACTTCACCTACCATTTCCGGATCAAGCGCTGATGTAGGTTCATCAAAAAGCATAACTTCAGGTTCCATGGCTAATGCTCGTATAATAGCTACACGCTGCTTCTGTCCTCCTGATAGTTGTGAGGGATATGCGTAAGCTTTGTCAGAAAGGCCTATTCTCTTAAGCAGTTCCAGTGCCTGTTCTTCAGCTTGTTTCTTTGTTTTGTTTTTTAATTTAATAGGTCCAAGTGTTATATTCTGCATTATAGTAAGGTGCGGAAAAAGATTGAAATGCTGAAATACCATGCCCATCTTCATGCGGAGTTTATTCACATCGCATTTTTTGCCATTTATCATTTCATTGTCAATGAATATCTCTCCTGCAGTAGGCATTTCAAGCATGTTAAGACATCGAAGAAATGTGCTTTTACCGCTTCCAGAAGGCCCGATTATGACGACTTTCTCGCCTTTAAGTATTGTCTGGTCTATGCCCTTTAGAACTTCCAATGAACCTTTCGGTCCGAAGCTTTTATATAACTGTTTAACCTCTATCACTTTTACTGAGCCTCCTTTCAAGCTTATTTACAAGATAGGTAAGCAACATAACTATTCCAAGATAAATCAAAGCAACGGCAATTAAAGGCATGAAAGCGTCGTATGTCCTGCTTCTGATATATTCCCCGCCTTTTGTCAAATCTGCTAATGCGATATAACCAGAAACCGATGTTTCCTTAAGAAGAACTATAAACTCATTGCCCAATGCAGGAAGTATATTCTTAAATGCTTGTGGCAATACTATATACCACATAGTCTTTCCATATGTGAATCCTAAAGACCTTCCAGCTTCCATCTGTCCCGGATCAACGCTCATAATTCCCGAGCGAACGATTTCTGCAACATATGCTGCGGAATTTAAACCGAATGCAACAACTGCTGCTAGAACCTTATCTACAGCAACTGTCGCAAATACTACATAATATATTATTAATAACTGTAATACTACAGGTGTTCCCCTGATTATGGTTATGTATAATTTGCAGATAGCATTAAGAACCTTAAATTTCTTTGTTTTGTCATATGTCGTGCGTATGACTGCAATAATGAATCCCAAAATTATACCGATTAAAACTGCGAAGAAAGTTATCTCAAGAGTTACCAGCAATCCTTTTGTAAGATATTGCCATCTGTCATCTGTTATGAAATTATTCGTGAAGCTTATTTTAAAATCCTCTGCAAGCTTCATTAAATACTCATTCATCATTACCTTCTTTAAAATTTTTACAGATTAAACAGCATAAAAGCCCAAAGGGTATGTCTTATGGGCTTATGTGCTGCAAAATCATTATATTACTTAACTCTTACTATTATGACCTGAGTGGCTGTGGTGTATGAATCTGTGAAGTCTACGCTTATAAGGCGGTCTTCAGTAACAGTCATTCCTGCTACTCCTATATCAGCTTTTCCAGACTGGACCGCTGCAATTATTGCATCAAAATCCATATCCTCTATAACCAGTTCCATCTTTAATATATCAGCTACAGCTTGTGCAAGGTCAACATCAATACCAGTTATGACTCCGCCTTCAACGAATTCATATGGTTCGAACTGTGCGTTTGTAGCCATTTTGAGTTTCCCATTACTATAATCTGTATTGTTTGAAACATATGGGCTCTTTCCCTTTGTATCATCCCCGATGTAGTTGGAAATTATTGATTCCAGAGTCCCGTCAGATTTTAGCTGGGCTATTGCTGCATTTATATTGCCTTTTAGTTCAAAATTGGATTTTGCTATGCACATTGCATACTCTTCCAGTTCAAATGGATCTGCCAGTATCATGAGATCTTTATTCTTTGCCACAAATGCTTTTGCAGGCTCACTGTCAATTATCACACAGTCCACTTTGCCTTGCTTTAAAGCTTGTACAGCATCTGCGCCTTTATTGAATCTTTCAAGTGTAGATCCTTCTTCTTCATAATCAGAAGCATAGATATCTCCTGTTGTTCCGAGCTGTACGCCTATAACTTTACCAGGAAGGTCATCAATGGAAAACACTGTATTGGGTGCAACAGGTGTGCATCCTACAAGCATTGACATAACCAGTATTGTTGTTAATATGAGCGCTATAACCTTTTTCATAATATGTTTTACCCTCCAATAGTAATTTCACAATTTTCATAAATATACACTCTGGTGAATAATTAGTCAATAGTAAATATGAAATTTCTTTATTATTACTAAAATTATGCATATTATTCATTATCAGTGCATAAAATATTTAGTTTTGCTTTTATTGTGATTACGATTCCGTATGTAGCTTTTGGTGATACAATTAATATATTAATGCAGGAGGACAATATGGATTACTCAGAATTTATTAGAAATGCATCAAATGTGGTTCCTTCACAAAAGCAGCTTCGATGGTTTGACATGGAGTTTTATGCTTTTATTCATTTTACTGTGAATACTTTTACCGACCTTGAATGGGGAACAGGAAAAGAAGACCCGTCAATATTCAACCCATACAAGCTGGATTGTGACCAATGGGTTGATACCATAAAGTCTGCAGGCATGAAAGGAATGATTCTGACTGCAAAGCATCATGACGGCTTCTGCCTGTGGCCAAGCAGATATACCGAACACAGCATTAAAAACAGTCCATATAAGAGCGGTAAAGGAGATATCGTGCTTGAGGCTGCAAAAGCTTGCGAGAAAGGCGGAATAAAGTTCGGATTTTACCTTTCACCATGGGACAGAAACTGTCAATACTATGGCACAGATAAATACAATGACTATTTTAAAGCACAGTTAACAGAACTTCTTACCGGATATGGACCAATTTTTCATGTATGGTTTGATAATGCTTGCCAAGAGGGGCCCGATGGCAAAAAGCAGAAATACGACTTTTTAGAATATTTCGAACTTATTCATAAATATCAGCCGGATGCTACAATATTTAATGATAAAGGTCCTGATGTCAGATGGTGCGGTAACGAAGCAGGATCACCCAGAGTATCTGAATGGGCAGTAGTACCTAAGGAGCTGGTGACATATGCTCAAACACAGGCTAATGGTAGTCTTGAAGAAGGAAGCTTAGATTACCTTTTTAACAGAGACCAAAATATAGGGAATTTCTCCAACATAAAATATTCCAAAGGATTATGCTTCTGTCCTTCAGAGTATGACATGTCAATCAGGAAAGGCTGGTTTTACCATGAGAAAGAGGAACCTCATTCACTTGAAAGGCTATTCACCACATATCTTAATACAGTCGGTGCAAATGCATGCTTGAATCTCAACATACCTCCAAACCGAGAGGGGCTTTTTGACATTAAGGACGTTCAAAGATGCAGAGAACTTGGGGACCTCATAAAGAGTGAATTTGCATATAACATAGCAAAAGAAGCTGTAGTCAAAGAAATCGATACGCCTTCTCCTACACAAAAATGCATAGATATAACTTTTAAAGAAGAGAAATTAATCAAGTATGTAGTATTGAAGGAAGATATATCAAAAGGACAGAGGGTGGAAACTTTCCTGTTATGCACTTCAAAAGACAAGATACGTCCAAGATACGAAGGTACGACTATAGGGCACAAGAAGATATGTCTGATAAATAAAAAGACTGATTTTCTCAGGATTCATATAGTAGCGGCAAGAGGAGATGTCCATCTGCTGCCAGTCGAAGTGTATTAAATAACATACTATATATGAAATAGCTGATTAATAATTTATTTATGTATATCTTCTTCTTAATTACCAGGAGAATCCGGATTATCCGATTCATCACTGTCAATCGGAATAGAATCAGGTACCCCCGTTACAGGTTTTTCCTCTTCTGGATGGTTATAATGCAAAGGACATAAAGCTGTCATATCTACTTCATATACGACATCATATGGGACCCTTTCAAATTGCCATATCACCTTGTTGTCAACAGTGACAGAGAAAGTGCCCTCATTAACCTTTTTATATGCTCCATCAGGCCTTACTATCCGCACCATAGCCCACACATAATTACTTGGGCAGTCATCGCTTGCAAGGTAAAATCGTCCGTATTCGTCTTTGTTATCAGGATATGCGCATACAACTACTTCCTGATGCGTATCACATATTTCATTTGGCTCTGTGCCTTCTATGAAATATTCTGAAACAACCGTTCTTGAACCGCGTGGGTCTGATGTGCAGAATTCCGAAACAAGTTTTCCAGAGTATATGCATATATCCTTTTTAACAATGCCTGCTGTAGGCATCGTAAACTTTTTTGGAGATAAATCCTCATGAACAAGGTTCATTACTGCATTCCATAATTTCAATGCTCTTCCGTATTCCTCGTTAACTAAAGACACTGGAGCCTGCTTGTTGTCGTAACCATACCAGACTGCAGCAGTGTAGTACGGAGTAAATCCGCAAAACCATTTATCAAGATAATCAGAAGTCGTTCCTGTCTTTCCGGCTACAGATATCTGGCCGTTATTTATATTTATTGCACCATATGCTGTTCCGTTAATCCAGTATGTCGTAACAGTCGGTTTTACTACTTCTTCGAGAATATTAGTTAAGATAGCTGCTGACTGTTCTGAGTAAGCTACAGTATAAGTGTTTGCCCATCGAAAAATAGTTTCCTTGGAATTATTAGCTATTCTGGTAATGCTGTGAGAATCCATGTGGATGCCTTTATTAGCAAAAGTACTGTATGCGCTTGCCATCTCTAAAGGACTGACTCCTACTGCAAGCCCCCCAATAGATGCTGATACCGTAGAATCATCATATATGTATTCGCTTCTGTGAATACCAACCGCTTCAAGATATTCAACAGAATTATCCCTTCCAAGATAATATGACCATACTTTGGCGGCTATAACATTAACAGAAGCTTTAATGGCATTCCTTATTGTTGTCAAACCCTGATAATCAGTTGAGTCATAGTTTGTGGGGTATATAAGGTCTGGATTTTTTGGATCCAGATAGCATGGCGCATCATCTACAACTGTTGCTGCAGTTATAAGCTTAAGATCCAGAGCTGGTCCGTACACTGCAATTGGCTTGAAAGTGGAACCGGGCTGTCTTTGCATTCCAGTTGCTCTGTTGTATGTTCTGCTTCCTGTTTTTTCCCCGTTTCCTCCGTAAAGCCCGACAATCCCTCCTGTATATTGGTCAATAATAACCATAGCTGCTTGCGGTATTTCACCATACCTTATGGCATCAATATTTATTATTGACCCGTCTTCTCTGTATTCAGCAAAATATGAGGGATCAGTAAATATCATATCCAAGGCATTCTGGACTGATGGTTTTAGAGTAGTATATATATGAAGACCGTTGTTGTATATTATCCTTTCAGCCTGCAGCTTTGATATGGAATTTTGTGTTGAAAGTATCTCTATTGCTTCAGTTATTACATAATCAACAAAATATGTTGTGACAGATGATGAAACATAATCCACTCTTTCTGCAAAAACAACCTCGAAAGCAAGCGCGTCATCATACTCCTTCTGATCGATATACCCTAACTCCAGCATCTTGTCGAGTACATCCTCACGCCTGAACATCAGTTTCCTTATATTCTCCTCTGTGCCATATGGATCATATGTGCCTGGCGAGTTTGGTATTGCAGCGAGTATAGCTGCTTCTGCAAGATTTATCTCATCCAATGTCTTGTTAAAATACATTTTTGAAGCAGACTGGTAACCGTAACATCCATTACCCATGTTAATAAGATTGGCATACATAGTTATAATCTGCTTTTTGTCATACTTCATTTCCAAAAGCACAGCATTGTAAATCTCTTGTATTTTTCTCTCAAATGTCTGCTCAAAACGCCCTGTAATATTCTTGTACACCTGCTGGGTGATTGTGCTTCCGCCTTGAGCGATATCTCCCCTGTTCTCCAGAAGTTTTAGTATAGACCCGCCGATTCTTATAAAGTCAAAACCTGAATGCTGATAAAATCTCTCATCCTCAATTGCCACAATAGCATGAGCAAGTATCTCTGGAAGCTGTTTGGAAGTAATAACTTCCCTATTAATATTATCACTTCCCGTCAGAGTCCCAATAATATTACCGTCATAATCATGAATGAATGTTGTTAAACCTGTAGTAATAGCCAGGTCCTCTTCAGTAAGGATTTTAGAAGTAGATATCCATGCAGTGATAATTCCTAATCCCAGACCTCCTATAAGAAATCCTGCAATTAGGACAATTGCGATAACTATCTTCAATGTAGACCAGAAAGTGCTTAATAGGGTACTGATAAAAGAAGGAGTATATTCCACATACTCAACATTCGCGGATTCTTCTTCCTCTTCTTCATATGAATTTAACAGATCGTCTTCGTTCATTTCATTACCTCATCAGCATAAGCTTCCTTATGCCCAAAAATCGAGCAGATTATTAATCTGCCCGTATTATTCTTTTCTTGATTTATCTTCTTTATCACCATCAACAACATAGCATTTGCCGGTAAATTTGGCGCCTTCATCGCTTATGAGGCTTAAAGCATATGTGTCACCTACAAAATTGGCAGTTGAGGACATTTTAATGTAGTTCTTCGATTTCAGGATTCCCTCAGCTTCACCGCTCAATATGATATTTGCTCCTGTGAACTGGCCTTTTGCTTTAGCTGTTTTTGTAAAAACTATATCACCTTCAGCAGTTATATCGCCATCGATTATACCTTCGACTGTTACAGAGCCTTTTGTATTAATGTCTCCCTTTATCGTGCACATGGATCCTATGAGGACATCCAGTTTCTTCTGTCTGATCATTTTACACCTCTATTTGCCTGCAGTTACAAACAGCGTCGGATTAATTGGTACATCATTTACCCTTATTTCAAAGTGGAGATGCGGTCCTGTAGCAAGTCCGGTCTTGCCGACATATGCTATAAGCTGGCCCTTCTCAACTTTATCTCCCGCTTTAACCAGTATTTTCGAGCAGTGAGCGTACAAAGTAGTAATGCTTTCACTATGTTTTATTCTAAGCCAGTAACCATATCCTGACTGTTCATAATTTACTGATAATACTGTGCCTGATGCAGAAGCATATATCTCATCGCCCCATGCTCCTCCAATGTCTATACCGGTATGCTGTTTATACTGATTTAAAATAGGATGATTCCTCATTCCAAATGCCGATGCAATATATGTTGCTTTTGTCGGCCATAATGTCGGTATGGAATCGAGGTAATCACACAAAACATTAGCAGCATCAGAAAAGTCCACAAGTTCTGATTTTGTATTCTCATTTGTAGTAAGCAGTATCTCCAGAGCAGCAGCGACTGCCGCTGTATCCTCTGCAAATTTAGTGACATTGTTTGCAGTAACTGAAGCGCTTGCCAGGGAAATACTGTTAGTATATTTTTCAGCAATTATCTTTAACTGTGCTGATAAGTCCTTTATCTGTATATTCAAATCTTCCTGAGCTGTTTCCAGTGTGGCTATCTCATTTAATTTGTTATCAAGCACCTGCGCCTGTTTCCCGACATAAGTGCTCAATGCTATCATTTCACTGTTATAATCAGCCATAATCTCTTCCATCTGCGCATTCACCTGTTTGTTCTGATTTATAAAGTAAATCAAAGAGAAACTCAGACAGACAATAATAGCTATCAGAAAATAGAATATTAATGACATTTTCAGTATAGGTGATGTAACTTTTAAGACTTTAGAAGATTTACCGCCTTTTGGTATATATACCAGCATGCCTTCGCGGTCAAGCTCTGTTCTTCCCTTTCGCATCTGCCCTCCTCATACTTAAGATTGATACTAACACAAGGATGATTATTTTTCAACAGTTATGTTTCGCATCAGTAAAGCTTCATCACAGCAGTTCTGGAATTATCCTCACACCACTGTTGCGCATATGAGCCTTCCTGTACATAAATAGACGAAAGCTTTGCACAACCGTAAAATACTTGATCACTGATAATACTGACACTACTAGGGATTTTTATAGACGAAAGATTAACGCATTCCCAAAATGCTCCTGCCCTTATATTCTGTGTTCCTTCAGGAAGCTCCATCTCCAATATACCAGAACAATTCTTAAATGCCGTCGGTCCGACTTCCACAAGACTTTTCGGAAGGATAACAGCTGACAGGTCTGTATTGTTGCAGAAAGCATTCCTGTCCAGATGAGTTACTCCTTCAGGGACTGTGTATTGCTTCCCGCTCTTCTGCGGAGGGTAAATTATGAGTTTAGTCATATCTTTATTGAATAATACTCCGTTTATTGAAGTAAAATACTCATTCCCATCAGTTACTGTTACATCCTTTAACTTGTCACAACCGATAAAAGCATTCTCTCCTAATTCAACTAAACTTTTCGGTATATTGAAAGAAGTCAGGGATTTACAGCTATAAAAAGCGTTATTCCCTATCACCTTCACAGTGTCAGGTAATGTGATAGAAATAACTTCAGTACTTCCCCAGAAAGCATTTGAAGTTATTCCGGTAACAGGAAGATCCTTGATTTTTTCAGGGACCAATATTTTGTTGCTCTTACCATGGTATTTGGTAATATGCACTTCTTTGCCATTTATTATATTTATTGAGAAAAGATTTTCCTTTGTATCCGAACATGAAACTAAAATACCTGCTGCCAGTACAAGCATTAAAATAATGACTATTACCTTTACACTTTTCTTCATTTTACCTCCAACAAACTTACGCCTTTAATATATATACCATAAATGTGACGGTATTGTTATCAAAAGTTAATATATTGAGGAAAAAATAGACTTTTTATTCATATAATGCTATAATCCCAAATTAATAACATTTTGGAGTATGGAAGGGGTTTACATGAAAACCGTGGTTTTAATCAAGGACTGCACACTGAAGAACTGTGAAACGGATAAAGCTTTGAATATCAGCTTTAAGGAAAAACTGGAAATTGCCAGACAATTAGAAAATATTAATACTGACATAATTGAGACTGGTCTTGCAGACACATCCCAAAGCACATTTATAGCCGTAAAAACCATTGCATCAAGCTTAAGAAAAAGCATACTCTGCTGTCCAGCAAGACCAGACAGGGCAAGTATTGAAAAAACATATGAGGCTATTAAGGGAGCAGTTAAGCCACGTATACACATTTCTCTTCCTCTGTCCCCAGTCAATATGGAATATCAGCTGCATATGAAAAAAAATCAGGTTATTGATACCGTTAAAGAATCTGTTTCTTTTGCTAAAACTTTATGTGATGATGTTGAATTTACTGCACTTGATGCTACAAGAAGCGACTTTCCATTTATTATTGAAGTCATTAATACAGCATTAGAAGCAGGAGCCTTGACAGTCGGGATTGAAGATACAGTCGGGCACATACTGCCTGATGAAGTATCCACATTTTTATCCAGCCTTTTAAAATCAATTAATTTGGAAAATGCCATTTTCTCATTCAGGGCAAAAAATGAAATGGGTATGGCAGTAGCAAACACAATATCCTCGATTAAGGCGGGAGCTAAACAGGTAACTTGTGCAATCAATGGTACAGCAAATGATGCAAGCCTTGAAGAAACTGTTACTGCTATCCACACAAGATCTGATGCCCTTAATGCTGACTGCAACATGCTAATAGCTCAACTTAACAGAGCTTCAGTATTGCTATCAGGAATAGCTGATATAAAGAATGGCAAGGCAAAAGACACTTTAAATACAGGAATACTCATAAATGAAGCTGATCTTGTTAACAAGGAAATGGATCTTTATTCCTTCAGAACATTTATTGAAGGTCTTGGATATACGCTCACTGATAAGGACATAGAAAAGATATTTGATATGTTCAAAGAACTTTCTGAAAAAAAACAGCAGGTGTATACCAAAGATATTGAAGCCATTATTGGAAGAGAAGCAGTGCAGGTTCCAAGAGTGTATCAGCTTGACAGGTTTGTAATAAACAGCGGGAATAAAATTAATTCCACAGCTGCAGTAAAGCTTAAGTATAATGACAAGCCTCTTGAGGGAGTAGGTTTCGGAGACGGCCCGATTGATGCCGCATTCCATGTAATAGAAAAAATTATGGGAATGAACATTGAACTGTTTGATTTTAATCTGAAATCTGTTACTGAAGGGAAAGATGCTCTGGGTGCTGCAACAGTGAAAATACGTTACAATGGAAATATATATGCAGGAAGAGGTCTTTCAACCGATGTTATTGAATCATCAATCATGGCATATATTAATGCAGTTAACAAAATGTTATATGAGGAAGGAATACAATGAAATATGCGTTCTCCACAATAAGCTGGACAAGTTTCACTTGGAAGGAAGCAATAGCTATGGCAAAAGACCTTGGTTTTTCCGGAATTGAGGTAAGAGGACTGGAAAACAATGTTTACGCTGTTGATGCAAGACCCTTTTCCTCGCAGCAAGTATTAAGAACTGCTGAGCAGCTTGCAAATCTTCATCTTGAAGTATCCTGTTTTTCCACAGCATGTAACCTGAATGATAAAGATAAAAGGAAAGAGAATATACAGCAATTACAGGCATATATCGATCTTGCAGCAAAAATGGGTACCTCATATATCAGACTGCTTCCAGACAGCTCCATGATACCAAATGATAAAGCTACTGATGAAGCAGTCATATCCATTATTACTGAAATACTGCCATATGCTGAGAAAAAGCATGTCACCCTGCTGCTTGAAACAATCGGCATATACTGCGATACTGACAGGCTGAGAAAGGTGCTGGAACATTTTGCATCTGATAATCTTGCTGCATTATGGGATATACATCACCCATACAGATTCCATAATGAGTCACCGGAAAAAACAGTACAGAATTTAGGAGCATACATAAAATATGTCCATATGAAAGATTCTGTAATTAATGATAATAAACTGGAATACAGACTTATGGGTGAAGGTGACCTTCCTATTGAAGAAATAGTCGGAGCATTAAAATCTATAAATTACGATGGATATATATCATATGAGTGGATAATGAGCTGGTCATCTGATTTGGATGACCCTGGAATAGTATTTCCTCATTTCATGAATTACATTACTTCAAAATATGAGAATAACAAAAACACAAAAAAACTTTACTACAATAAAACAAAAACAGGCCGCTTCGTCTGGAAAAAAGAAGAACTTATTGATTTCACCTTCCCACAGGTACTGGACAAAATGGCAGAAGAGTTCCCTGACCAGTATGCATTCCGTTACACAACACTTGACTATACCAGGACATATTCACAATTTCGTGATGATGTAGATAAATTCGCCCGCTCTCTAATAGCACTTGGAGTTAAAAGAGGAGATCATGTAGCAGTATGGGCGACAAATATACCTCAATGGTTCGTAACTTTCTGGGCTACGACAAAGATTGGTGCAGTTCTGGTAACTGTTAATACCGCATACAAAATACATGAAGCGGAATACCTTTTCCGACAATCGGATACGCATACTATCGTAATGATAGAAGGTTACAAAGATTCTCATTATGCAAAGATAGTTAAAGAACTATGCCCTGAACTGGACAATTCTACTCCTGGAAAACCATTACATATCAAAAGACTTCCTTTTTTGAGGAATATAGTAACAGTGGACTTTACTATGGACGGATGCATAACATGGGAAGATGCAATGGATATGCATAAGAAAACCCCAATTGAAGAAGTATACAGAAGAGCAAGTACAATAAATAAAGATGATGTGTGCAATATGCAGTATACCTCAGGCACAACAGGTTTTCCAAAGGGTGTAATGCTTACTCATTACAATATAGTTAACAATGGAAAGTGTATTGGAGACTGCATGGATT
>JAAYBX010000121.1 GCA_012729955.1 Clostridiaceae bacterium | reverse complement strand
TTTTTTTACTGATTTAATTTTACCACAAAAGGGGCTGGGATTCCTCCTTTTTATGGCTTTTATGCATGCTTTATGGGATAAAATGCATGCATTCAGACCTGGCTGGGAAAAAGTACGGAAACTCAAGTACCCATTCTATTGACAATTTTCATCTTCTATGGAAAAATACATGTAATTTAGTTTAAAACACTGCAAATCTGCTTAACCTTTTTTGCATATATCTGTAATTACACTTTCACATGATTTTATAGAAGGGAGACGCAATGGCTGGATTAATGATACATCTGCTTATGGCAGAAAAACTTGATATCAATAGAAGCATATCGTACTATATCGGAAATATCGCACCAGATGCAGTATCTGACTGGAAGAGTAAGGATATTACTCATTTCAGAAATGAAGAAGACAGAAACAAATCATTATCTGATCTGGCCATTAAGACATCTCCATCTGATGATTTTGCTGAAGGGGTCTTGCTGCACCTGTATACTGACTGGCGCTGGGATTTACTTGCAAGAGATGAATTTATAAAGAAGACTGGTGAAGACTGGCTATATAATTACCGTCATGAACTGGCTTTATCAAGCAGTTATGCTTACCATAATACTCAATGGGCAAAAGATATCTGGAATAAAATGAGTTTATGCGACAAATCAATGTACAATGAATTATCAGGCGCTACAGCAGATGAAATTCACGACCTGATAGTTCGCAACAAGCACTGGCATGCAAACAATATCACTAATTTCTCTGATGCCTTTCCACCAGAGTTTATCGAGAATTTTATAAATACTGTCTCTGATGAGTATGTCAATTGGAAAATCCAGCATGAAATTACCTACTACAATTCTTCACCTTGTGTTTTTGAAGATTTTATTGATATCCCGCTTATGTCAGATAGCGAACTGAGATTAGAATGCATAGCTAAAAAACCTGCTATACCGGAAAAGAAATGGGTTCCTGGTTATGTGTTTAAAATTTGCAGGAACGATAACCGTGTTGGAGAACTGAATGTTCGTATCGGCTATAGAGACAGCCTGTATTACGGAGGGCAGATAGGTTATGGAATAGATGAACAATACCGTGGCCATCACTATGCAGAAAGAGCATGCAGATTACTTGTACCTCTTCTAAAAGCTCATGGAATGGAAAGAGTATTAATAACTAATAACCATACAAACAAAGCATCTCAAAGAACATGTGAAAGGCTTGGAGCAAAACTGATACGAGTGGCTCCTGTACCGCAATGGCACGACCTGTATGAAGAGGGAAACAGGCTGGAGAATATTTTCGAATGGAAAATAGAGTGATTAATCACATAATTATATGATATTACATGATTATACCAAATTAACCAGTTTTCTTGATACCATACTCTATAAGGTTCATCATGGTGCAGACATTATCATATATCTGTTCATCTGTCTGGTCAGGAGATATGAGAAGATCAATTCTTTCAATGAGGATATTTATGAAATCCGCTAAAAGTTTGCTGTTTACATCAGAGCGAATCTTTCCTGTTTTCTTTGCTTCTTCCACCCAGGTATATATTTCATCGGTATAATAACCACCAAAACACTCATGAACAAAGTTTTTAACCTCTTCACTTTCTTTAATATATATCCTCCAGAAGTCATAATATCTTTTTTCCATACGCGCAAATTTCAAAGCAAGAATAGTCTTTTCCCTGAGTGAAGCAAAAAAATCATCCTTTTCTGATGTTGTTGCATTACTTGCTATCATTTCAGCTTTTCTCATACCGATATAGTAGAAAAGGGAAAGATACAGATCCTTTTTATCATAAAATCTGTAGTAGAAACTTCCCTTTCTCATATCAGCTCCTTTAATAATCTCATTCAATGAAGCCTCATTGTATGAACACTTTGAGAATTCATCAAGAACACTTTCCAGAAGAAGTCTGTTGGTTTCTAAAGGATTCTCTTTTTTGTCATCAAACCACTTAATGCCTTTCATTAATCCTCTTCTAGGTTCCTCTCTTTATGTTCTTTCTTCTCTTTCTGTTTCTTAAGCCATGCTCCGCCTACCTTAACCTTTAAGAACACTAATACTACTACTGCTAAACCTATTAATACCCACCAATACCACTGCATTACTTATTCCTCCTTGCAACC
>JAAYBX010000120.1 GCA_012729955.1 Clostridiaceae bacterium | reverse complement strand
TATGTATTTCAGATACAAAAGCCAGACCTAGGAAAGATACATTCCTTTTTGATTTTGACTGTGTAAATGAAGCAGTTATAAATGCTCTTGTCCATAATGACTGGACAATAACAGAACCGCAAATTTCAATGTTTAGCGATCGTATTGAGATTTTGTCACATGGCGGATTGACATCTGGAATGACAAAAAAGGAGTTTTTTAGCGGTATCAGCAGACCGAGAAATACAACTTTGATGCGTATATTCCTCAATATGGGATTATGTGAGCATACTGGTCATGGAGTACCTACAATTGTAAAGAGATATAGTGAAGAAGTTTTTGTTATTGAAGATAACTATATCAAGTGCACAATTCCTTTTGACAAAACAGTTTTAGAGAAGAATATAAATACACATACAGGTTTAAATCCCGGTTTGGATATCAGATTAAATAAATCAGAAAAAGATGTTGTAGAATACTTAATAGATAATCCTAGTGAAACCGCTGTGAGCCTTTCAGAAAAAATAGACATATCAAAAAGGACTGTTGAACGCACATTCAAATCGTTACAGGATAAAGGGATAATAATACGAGACGGATCAAAGCGCGACGGATACTGGAAGGTAATAAAGTAAGCACATAGAAGTTGATCTCATTGCTGCAAACATCGCTCGCAACTTGTTTTTTCTTGAGAAAATAATTCAAAATTTGGTGTATACACACCTTAATTGGGAATAACTTTTTTAATCCATTGACAAATTACATAAATAACTATATATTTATTTCACATTATGGTGTTTAGACACCTTTTTGTGAAATAGGAGGTAAGGATACTATATGGTAATAAAGCGTGACATATATTTAAATAAACTGATTCGTCGAGAAAGAAATGGTTTAATTAAGGTTGTAACCGGTATCAGGAGATGCGGGAAATCATTTTTACTCTTTGAGCTGTTTCACCAACATCTTCTGGAGAATGGGGTAGATGAAGAGCATATTATTGAAATTGCACTGGATGACCGTAAAAATATTGCTTTGAGAAATCCTGACAACATACTTACCTATATCACAAGTAAGATAATTGACAATCAACCCTACTACATTATCCTTGATGAGATACAGATGCTAGATGAATTTGTTGATGTTCTGAACAGCCTTCTGCATGTAAAAAATGCTGATGTGTATGTGACCGGAAGCAACTCTAGATTTCTGTCATCCGATGTTATTACCGAGTTTCGAGGTCGTGGAGATGAAATCCATGTTTACCCTCTATGCTTTAAGGAATATATGTCAGCATATAAAGGAACGGCCGATGATGCATGGGAGGATTTTATTAATTATGGCGGATTGCCTCTTATCCTGACACGCGACACACCGGAGGACAAATCAGATTACTTAACCACTCTTTTGAAAAAAGTCTATATGTCAGATATTGTAGAGCGACACAAGGTCAGAAATCGTGAAGAAATGGACGAGTTACTTGATATATTAGCCTCCGCAACTGGATCATTGACCAGCCCGTTAAAGCTGGAAAAGACCTTTAAGAGTGTTAAGAATAAAACAATAAGCAGCAAAACACTTTCTAAATATATAGACTACTTCATAGATTCTTTTCTTGTAAGCAAAGCAATAAGATACGATGTTAAAGGACGCAAGTATATCGGCTCTCCTGCAAAATACTACTTTGAAGATATTGGTTTGCGAAATGCACGATTGAATTTCCGACAAATTGAAGAAAACCATATTATGGAGAACATAATATATAATGAACTGAGGATAAGGGGTTTTCATGTGGATGTCGGTGTTATCGAACAATATGGAAAGAATGCACAAAGCAAAACAATAAAAAAGCAGCTCGAAATAGACTTCATCGCAACAAAGGGCAGCCAAAAATATTACATTCAATCTGCCTTTTCGTTATCAAACCTCGAAAAAGTAGCGCAAGAACAACGTTCATTAATTGCTGTTAATGATTCGTTTAAAAAGATTATTGTAGTTCGCGATAATATAAAGGTACGCAGAAACGACTATGGGATTATAACAGTTGGTATACAAAACTTCCTGCTGGACGAAGACAGTCTAGAAAAAAGCTAAAACCATTAGTCATGGTAAACTGAAGGCGGCAGTCGGATCGCTCCCCATGCAGGAGCATGGATTGAAATACCGCTATACATAATTAGATAATACTTAAATAATTGTTCATGTAATGGTAGATTTATTGATATAAGTCCTTATTATTGTACACATTATATGCTATTATTGGCATGTCAGAGAGATTAATGTAAAAGGGGAACCACTTATGATCAGAACAATTGAAATAACAAAGTTAATACTATTGATACTATTTTGGCCATTTGTACTTGTAGCTAGATGCGCTAAGATAATGAAATAATCTTATACTATTTATCTTCAGATCCTGCTAAATATCTCTTATATTAATTATTTGCATCTCCAGATGCCTTTATATAAACAGTTGCCATTCCATTCTGCTAATAGATTTCGCAATTTCTGCACTCTTAATATGCTTTTTGTGCAGATTCTGCGTAAATCTATTGCTTTTTGTACATATACATGTACAATTAAGAGGTGGAGGCGAAAAAATGAAACTTAGCAATAAATTACTGGAAGTTCGAGAGAATGCCGGTATTTCACGTTCACAGTTAAGTGATTTACTATTTGAGAAAGGTTTTGATGTAAAACCATATACCATAGGCAAATGGGAGACAGGTGTATCAAATCCTTCTGTTGAGGCTTTTTTAGCTATATGTGATATCTGTAAGGTTTCTGATATCCAACAGACTTTCGGAAATAAAAGATCCTTGCGTCTGTATGATATATCCGTATCAGCTGGCTGCGGTAATTATCTCAATAGTTCTGATTATGATGTAATAGATGTGGATAATACTGTACCTGCTAATGCAGATTATGCAGTAAGGGTGGTTGGTGACAGTATGATGCCCCGTTTTGTTGATAAGCAGATTATTTTCGTTCATGAACAGCCATCTTTGGAAGACGGTGAAATCGGGATTTTCTGCTTAAATAATGAAGCATTCCTAAAGAAATTTGATAAAGGACATCTGGTATCTCTAAATCCTAAGTACCCGCCAATACCGGTTAAGGATTTCGATGATTTTAAGATATTCGGTAAAGTTGTGGGATAATCTGGGGGAAAAGTGGGAGATAATTCGGACAAAAAATACGGATCATATAAGATACCTGACCAGCAGCAGTTCAAGAAAACAGCCGTTAAAACTGAGGAAAAGAAATCAGTTTCTATTTCTGATGGCTTCTTTTACGAGATTGAATACGGAACACATCCTGTAGAAGGTGTGGGAAGATTCGTCCTTAAATCCCAGAAAATAGAGCCGAAGAAGCCTGATAAGATACGCGAAATATTTGAACTGATGAGGGATATCTCCAGACATACCGCTAATTATTCATCTGATTATCTAAGATTCTTCGACAGAAGAATACAGCAGGACAACTCCAATGTCTTCTATAAGCAAGGCATGTTTATGAAAGACTTTGAAGATGACTATACAGAACAAGTTTCTTTTTCATCATATTTTCCATATTATCAGATGCTCACTTACGAGCAGCTTCGGACTTATTTCACATGGAGGACGAAAGTAAGAAAAGGTGAAATTACTGATACTTCCATGTCTTATGTCTTTATGTATATATATGAACTGTTGAATAATATAGGGGTGGAGAATCCACAAGACGGCTTATCGAAGATACTGTCTTTCTGGTATAAGTATAAACTCATTAATCCCGCAATAAATAAGTATGTTATAAAATGGCTGAAGGATTATCACATCTACTACAATATGCCTCAGCCTTTTTCAGAATTTGCAGAGGGACATAATCTAACCCAGTATTACCCCCCAATGATTGATCCAGATGACAGCTTCTCTCTATTCTGCTCGATATCAAAGTATGACATTAAGAAGTCTGTGTTCTTTACGGATGAAACCATAAATCTCATACCTGACTTTTTCTCATATATCGTTAAAAGAATACATATAGAATTTGAATCAGCAGGAATAGATTTTGACAATGCCTTCTTCCGACCCACTAAGAAGATAATACCTTGGAAACCTTTTAGAGATGCCCTTTTCTATAACTGGCATAAGCAACCTGATAAAAGAGTAGTGTTCTCAGAGAATGAAATATACATATGCAGTAAAAATGAATGGTTCTTCAGCTCAATAATAACAACAGATAAGGGAAGATCATTTGTAGGATATGTAATGAAAAAAATGGAATCCGAATTACGAAAAACATATAGGTTCAAATACAAATTATCTGCGAGCTTAGATATGGTAAATCCGTATACTCTGGACAAACTGAATAAAGCAGGTATATTCATTGATAAGATAATTGAATCAGCTGTTCTGGATTATTACAAAGAAACAACAAAGACAGTAGTAAGAGTCGACCATGAAGCTCTTGAACGTATCAGGCTGGAAGCTTTAGCTACTCAGCAATCCTTGATTGTAGAAGAACAGGAAAAGAATTATGATCTCAATACTTCTGTTGATTATATCGATCCTGCTTCTTCTGAACAGAACATATTCTCAGATCCTGCTGATGTTGAGGTTTCTTCTGATGCAGATATCTGGAACATGTTAAAAGATGCATTAAATGAAAATGAGCTTAAAGCACTTGATGTCATTATTAATAATGGGGATTTAAAGAAATTTGCAGACGAATCAGGCATAATGCTGGAGGTTCTTGTTGACGGTATAAATGAAAAAGCCATGGACTATATTGGGGACAATATCCTTGATGAAGATATGGCAATATATGAAGATTATGAAGAATATATAAAAGGGATG
>JAAYBX010000119.1 GCA_012729955.1 Clostridiaceae bacterium | reverse complement strand
TGCTTAAATTCCGTATTACTTCAGTAATTCTTATTTCTTTCTGAAGAAGCGGGATCAGAAGCAGGCAGTTACCTGTGAAGAGCTCGCCTCCGCCAATAAGTACCATTGCAAGGCCCGAAGGGAATATGCATGCGCTTATAAGTTTAGCGACCGATGCGTTCTCTATTGTGGAAGCAGCTGCGGTAGCACCCATGCTTGCAAGTGCGATGAACATCCCTCCAAATAAACCTAAAACCAGCATTTTAAAGACAGGCATCCTTACTTTTTTCTGACCTGTTGAAATATAGTTATCTGCGATCTCAGATGGCGAATGCATGGATCCTCCTGATTAATATGAAATTTATATTACAGACAGTGTACCACAATATTACGCTAAAATGAAGTTTTGCGGCGATATGGGTTAAAATATAATCAATAATATCAGAAGTTGCTATAAATGTCATCTCTGAGCGCCTAAGCCATGCAAACCCCTGTATCACCCACAACTACTATGCCCGCCTTCTTTCAGGTATGGATATTGAAACAGCAGAGCGGTTTGATAGGCAAATAATAGCATTTTCATGACACTTATCTGGAATATCTGATAATACAAAAAAACACGAGCCATGTAACTCATGACTCGCGCGTATGTTTTTCTGGCGGAGAGGGCGGGATTCGAACCCGCGTGCCGTTTCCGGCAAACTGATTTCGAGTCAGCCCCGTTATGACCTCTTCGATACCTCTCCATGCCCATATATATTACTTAAATTCAACATTTAAATCAATAGCGAATATGAAAGGCATTAATTCATGAGTTTGTTTTGCTGAAAAAATATTGAAATTAACATTTTAAGTTTTGACATTGGCTTATAGTTTATGTACAATATGTTTTACGGGCACTCATAGCTCAGCAGGATAGAGCGTCGGTTTCCTAAACCGCAGGCCGGAGGTTCGAGTCCTCTTGAGTGCACCAGTTTTAATTGGAGGATGCATCAATGGTTAAAAAAACTATATACACTACTGTTGTAAGACGCCTTGACCCATTGGGAAGAATTGTTTTGCCTAAGAAGTACAGAAAGAAATGCGAAATGGACATCAAGGATGATGTCGAGATGTATCTTGAAGGTTCCGCTATATGCGTCAAGAAGTATAATACCCGCTGCAAATTATGCGGTGAGACTGACAACCTTATAGTCTTCAAAGGCACCAATCTTTGTCCTGCATGCGTTGCAGGCATAAAGAGACTCAAAGTCTAATGCTGGAAATAATGATGACTAAGGCATTGGATGAAGCATCCAAAGCCTTGGATCATGATGATGTGCCTGTTGGTGCAATTATCGTAAAAGACGGAAATATAGTCGCAAAAGCTCATAACAAAAGATTTTGCGATAAGGATTCGACCTCGCATGCGGAGATCTTAGCAATAAGGGAAGCATGTGTTTTTTTTAAGACTCAGTTTTTGGACGGATGTGATATATATGTTACCTGTGAGCCTTGCATAATGTGTGCAGGTGCAATTATTCAGGCAAGAATCAAAAATCTGTATTTCGGGGCATATGACAAAAAAGCAGGATGCGCAGGGTCTGTATTGAATGTTTTTAATACACCTTTTAACCATATGGTTAATGTAAAAGGCGGCATAATGGAGAATGAATGCTCCAGACAATTAAGCGGATTCTTTAAAACAAAAAGAAGTGTTGCAAATGAATAGACTTGACAGAAGTTTTTACTTAATGCCAACACTTGATGTTGCAAAAAACCTTTTAGGCAAGGTTATTGTTGTTAATGGAAAAAGAGCAGTTATTACTGAAACTGAAGCATATATAGGACCTATTGATAAAGCATGTCATGCATATGGTTACAAAAGGACTAAGAGAACTGATACTATGTTTATGTCCGGAGGCCACCTATATATATACATGATATATGGTATGCATTACTGCATGAATATTGTCACAGAAAAGGAAGGCGAACCCTGTGCTGTGTTGATACGGGGTATTGAAGAAGCATCGGGACCTGGAAGGGTATGCAAAGCTTTAGGTATTACAAAAGAACATGACAGAGCTGACCTTATTTCAGAGAATATATTCATTGAAGAAAGCATTGATGTAAAAGAAGAAAATATATCAATAGGGAAAAGAGTCAATATAGATTATGCCGAAGAAGCAAAAGACTTTCTATGGAGATTCAGTATTAAGTAATTTGTTGTCTTGACTGATAAGTCATAAGTGATAATATATACATGCCGGTTTATTTGGAGGCATAGCTCAGCTGGTTAGAGCGCGCGCTTCACATGCGCGAGGTCATGGGTTCGAGCCCCTTTGCCTCTACCAAATTGTCACCGTTATTTTGATACAAAGTAACGGTGATTATTTTTACCCTTAAATGAGCTGAAAGCAAGACAGTTTCATGATATAATTAATAAAAATCGACATTAGCAAAGTAAATAAATTAAGAGAGTGAAAAATGCAAAAATTGTGTACAGAGGATTGGAAATTTGAATTAACCGTCATTAATGGTAAAGCAGGGCATTGTCGGCTTGGTATGGAAACCATCGATAAATTCATATTTTCATATGAATGCCCTGCCGGCATGTGTCCGAATACAATGGCACACAAGTATATACATGGTGCGAAGTTGTCCGATGCGGTGGCGATTTTACACATCGGTGTTTAAAGGATAAATATGAAATGGATATACCCTGTATGGATGGATGTATACAGTTTCATTTAAAGGTAATGCCGATAAACCGGGACGAAAACGGGAATCCATTACCTAACAAGCCCAGACCGAAGGACTAAAAAAGATATCAGAGTGTGAGGAATGTTTCATGTCAGATATGGTTTATGATATAGGCACTATGCGGAATGTAATATTGGACAGCCAGCACTTGTTAAGTAAAAGCTCCAAAAACATAGAAAACATTGTATCGGATATCTGCGGGTTGCAATATGACCCGTATCCTGCTATTCATCTGAATCAATATATGATGTTATGGAACAGAAAAAAAGACTTTTCAGCTGAGCAGTTAGATATTGCAGCTTACAAAGAATTCAAGATAATTGAGACATGGACGTTCAAGCGGAATATGTTTTTTGTGCCATACAATGAATTTGCGCTGTACCGTACCGCTACAAAGGGGATTGTACGGTGGGGAAATTCAGACGAGGGATGGCTCCGTGACACTGATAATACGGAAGTGCAGGCTGCGGAAAGTGAATTGAAAAAGAACCTGACAGGGTTACCTGGAATGACACCCGGGCAAATCTGGGAGAAATTGAATTTTTCCGAAGAATGGCACAAATACAGGCGTGAACACGACCAGAACTACAATCTGCCGATATTCCAAGCGTTCTATAGAATGACGCGTAAAAGAGACCTTGTTGTCTGTGGGAGGAATCCCGGAACCTTCAAGGAACCGGTTTATATTCTGAAAGAAAATCTCGGTATTACCGAATGGCCTAATCAAGGCATCGATGACAAACAGGCTGTGGTTTGGATGATTGAGAGGTTGGTATCGTCACTCGGAGTAACCGACCCGGTTCACGTGTCGCACATATCAGGTCTTACGACAAGAGATGTTGCACCTGTCTTTCAAGAGCTATTAAACGAGAAAAAGATATTTCGGCTTCCTTATAAAATCGGACGTAAAAATTACTATATCCATTCCTCAAAAGCTAATCTTTTAGATACAAAAACAATTGAGAATAGTGATGAAGTCCGGCTTATTTCGCCGATGGACACAATTGTCCGAGATAAAGCATGGCTTGCAACATTCTTCGACTATTCGTTTTCATTTGAGTACTTTCAGAAAAAAGATATGAAATGGCCACTTTCAGTCCTTGTGGGAAACCGATTTGTTGGTTATATAGATTGTAAAATGGATTGGAAAACGAAGCGATTCATTATAAAAGAAAAAAACATATTTAATTCCACTTATAAGGAATATGAAGGGATTGATTCGGCAATCCGGGAATTAGCGATTTTCCATGATGCAAAAGAGATTATAGAAAAAGTGTTATGAAATGAGCACTCATGACAACTTCAAGTTTGTCAACATCATCATTCTCTGTAAATATTAAGTGAACCCCCTAAACCGTAGGGGGGCATTGTACCAATATAAGGGTTATACTTCATATATCTGCTGCAATTTAAAAAAGATTATAGTCGATATTTTTTTTTGCTGTTATTAAAAAAAAGATCTTATTAAAAATAAATATAGTATTATTATATAGCAATATATTGGATTTAGAAAATCATATCAAAAAAGGCAGGGACATGTTCATTACCGTTACAGAAAGGATACTATCATGATTCAAAATTTCAGCAAAGGCAAAACACTGCCGCTTGGTGCAATCAAGGCACAGGGTTTCCTGAAAGAGCAGCTTGAACGAAACAAGAACGGGATGGGAGGGCATCTTCCTGAAATTGAACCTGGTATGATTGCTAATCCGTTCATAAATAAAACCTATGTAAAACAATGGGGAGAAGGTGACCAGTCAGGCTGGGGTGCTGAGATTTCCGGGAATTATTATGCCGGCTTGATTCAGCTTGCTTTTACACTGGATGATGACGAACTAAAAACAATGGCGGAAATCTGGGTCAATGGGTTTATAAAGAATCAGCGTGAAGATGGCTATCTTGGCACTTATTACGAGCCCGATGCTTTAATTCATGATGATTACAATGCATGGGGAACTGCCTGCGGGATGCGTGCCTTGTTATTCTATTACGAAGCTACCGGAAGGGATGATGTTTTCGATGCAGTTTACCGCTGTATGCTGTGGTTTACTGAAAACTGGACAGGGGACAAGAAGACTTGTTATGCCGGTGAACTGATTATTGAACCTATGATTGCCTGCTACCATAAAACAGGGGATGAGAGGCTTTTACAGTTTGCCAAAGACTACACAGAATATCTGGTTGAACATACAACATTTTTTAACTCATACAAGGATTTTCTGGATCCGAAGCTGCACTATAACTGCAACCATACGGCAGCTTACGGTCAGGCTGTACGTCTTCCTGCAATCCTATATACTGCAACAGGTGAAGAAAAATATCTGCGTTCGTCAGAGATCGGGATTAAAAAAATGCAAAAAAAGAGCGTTCAGCTGACTGGCGCACCTGTTTCTGTAACAGAATATGTAGGTCCGACAGGTGCTGTCCAGGAGTCGGAATTTTGCAGTTTCACTTTTTTCAATATCTCATATATATTCCTAAATGCTATTACAGGTAAGAGCATCTATAGCGACTATATGGAACAGCTGGTATATAACGCAGTGCAGGGTGCCAAAAAGAAGGATGAACGTGCTATTGCTTATCTGACAGCACCTAATCAGATTTTTGCCACGCAAAATTCTTCAAATACATACCACAACATGCAGGTATACTCTCCTTGTTTTCCTGTTTCCTGCTGTCCTGTTAACTCTGTTGCGGTTGTACCGGAATTTATCCGCGGAATGGCAATGTCAGATGCAGAAGATAATCTGTATATATGCGCATATGGGCCATGCAGTATTAAATACAAAGGATGGAACATAGAGGAAAAAACAATGTATCCATTCCGAAATGATATCGCACTTAAGATTATATCTACCGGTTCTGGCAGTCTGTTCTGTAAGATCCCGCAATGGGCAAAAAAATATACGGTTCTGGTTAACTGTAAAGAAGTAAATGCAAAGAAGAATGCTAATGGATATATCCGGATTAATGGAACAGGTGTGATTCAGCTTTCTTTCCATGCGGATGTCGAGGTTATTTCTGTTAATGACAGCGACTGTGCAAATAAGCGACCTCTTGCTTTTCGTTATGGCGCGCTGTTGTTTTCATTGAAAATCGAAGCATCATGGAATAAGTTTTATCCGAATACTGAAACACAGCTTAAACCTGAATGGCCATGGTTCAATGTTGAACCTGTTTATCCAAAAGTGGAATGTACTGATGCACACGAACGATTAGGTTTGAGACGCGATAAATTTCCATGGAGTGTCGCAGTTAAAGAGAATCTTAGCGCTAAGGATGTATTGGTGGAATTATGTGAGACTGACGGATATCCATGGGACGAACCATTTATAAAGCTGCATGTCAATGGATATAAAGCTCCGCTTTTAAATGCTCCTTATGCTCAAAGAACATTCGAGCCTTTCGGTAACAAGGTTGAGGTCACAGAACAGACAGAGCTGACATTGGTACCATATGGATTGACCAATCTCAGAATCACATATTTCCCGAGAGCGGATGTCTGATTGCAGAAGTAATATGGAGATTGAAATGCTTATAGATAATTCATCGTCTCAAATATATGATAGTCTGAAAGATATAGCTGACGAAACCATAAAACGATGTACATACAGGAAACAGACTGTACACAGCGGTGAAGCGAATCTGCTGCAGCCTACCGGTGACAAAGGTTATCCCAGTTTCTGGGTACGCGACTGCAACAGGAATATATGCAAAAAACTGTTTCTGTAATAGATTACGATACATGTCTTTGTATTCTTAATGATTTTATTAAACATACTGAAAAGTATAAAAATGAAAAGTTACCATTCGAATGGATATCTGATAACGATGACATCAAAGGAGTGAGATGTTATGGCACATCAGGGACAGGTCCTTATTGCGCATTCAGAAAGCTCATATTCTGACAGATATATCTGCTAAAATGGTCTGGTAAATAGTATAATTCGTATATATGACTGCTATGTGAGGTTTAATGAACAGGAATGTAATAGGAGATAAGTATGATTCACTTAGAGAAAGTTGATGAGAATACATTTAGAAAAGTAACAAAGATGAAGGTAATGCCTGAACAGGAGCATTTTGTCGCTCCTAATGTTTACTCACTCGCACAGGCATGGCTATACTACAAAGCTGCAAGGCCTTTTACAATAATGAATGATGATGAACCAGTAGGTTTCATTATGCTGGATTGGGATGAAGCTACCCGTACTGTTGGTATCTGGCGTTTTATGATTGAAGCTGAACAGCAGAATAAAGGATATGGCCGAGAAGCTCTTAAAGCTGCATTAGAGTACATAAAAGCATCAGATAAATTTGATGCGGTTTTTCTTGATTATGTACCAGAGAATACAGTTGCGAGAGATTTGTATTATTCGCTTGGTTTTCGTGAAAATGGAGAAGTTGATGATGATGAGATTATCATGGTCCTGCCTTTAACAGATAATCCTAAAGTAGGTATAACAAACGCTGATATTGATGACATTGATGAATTTGAAAAGTTCATAAACAGCGAACTGCAAAAGAATGTAGATATCCCTGATGTGTTTAAGAGTAAGGAAAAGCTTCTGGATTCAATACAAAAAGAAAACATATTGCGGTTAACAATTATGGATAAGACTATAGGGTTGTCTGACGGTGTTAATACTTTCATTGGTTCAGATCATCAAAAATATGCATCTGAAGTATATGATTTAGTGAAAAAGACTAAGATGAAATAATGTTTTGATGGTAATTTTTTGACATAAATGATATTATGTATCTATTAGAGAACTTGAGAGGAGATTTATGTTATGAAAGGAAATACCAAACTTTTAGAAGTATTAAACTCATTATTAGCAGATGAATTAGCAGCTATCAATCAGTATATCGTACATGCTGAGATGTGTGCTGACTGGGGTTATGAAAAGCTTCATGAGCATTTTGAAAAAAGAGCAAAGGATGAGATGAGACATGCAGAAAAACTCATCGAAAGGCTTTTATTCCTTGAGGGGATTCCTATTGTAAGCAAATTAAGCAATATCCATATAGGGAGTGATGTGCCGAAACAGCTTGAATATGACAGAGTTGCAGAAATGGCTGCAATTAAAGCATATAACGATGCAATAGCCTTAGCAGGTGAAGTCAGGGATTTTGCTACACGTGAGATACTTGACAAAATTCTACAGGATGAAGATCGTCACATGGACGGAATAGAGGAACTGCAGGGACAGATTGAGCACATGACTCTGCCAATATTCCTTACCACAAAAGTAGAATAAGTTATTGGCGAAGGAAATTTAAAGCCGGTTAATATATAGCCGGCTTTTTAAATGGGAGTATAAAATGAATCAAATAAGAAAAGGCAGGAGCAGTTTTTATATTGGCAAGTCTGAAGATGAACCTATTGCGGTTATCAGTTTTAAGTATGTAAGTGCTGATGTAATTATAGCAGACCATACATTTGTTTCTGAGGAATTAAGAGGTCAGGGGATTGCGAAAAAACTTTTGGACGAATTAGCAGATTTTGCCAGAAAAGAAGGTTTAAAAATAATACCTGAGTGTTCTTATGTAAAAAAAGTATTTGAAAATGATCCAGCATATGGGGATATAACTAAAGTGTAATTACAGAAAACCGATAGGTGTGAAAAATGAAGACTATAGGGCTTATAGGCGGAATGAGTTATGAAAGCACAGTGACATATTACAATGTCATAAACAGTACTATTAACAATACTCTTGGCAAGCATCATTCTGCGAAGATACTTATGTATAGTGTAGATTTTGAAGAGATTTATTATTTTATGCAAAAAAAAGACTGGGATAACGCTGCAAATATACTGATTGATGCGGCTAGAAAACTGGAAAAAGGTGGAGCAGACTTCATACTCATATGCACGAATACATTGCATTTAGTATATGATAAGGTACAGCAGTCTGTCAGTATACCTCTTCTTCATATAGCAGATGCTCTTATTGGAAAACTGAAAAGGGATAAAGTAGACTCTGTACTGCTTCTAGGGACAAAGACAACTATGCTGCAGCATTTTTACACTGACAAGCTTTCATGCGATAAAATTCAGGTACTATTGCCATCAGTAGAACAGATGGATAAGCTGGATGGTATAATATTTGATGAATTGTGCGTTGGGAATATAAATGAAAAGTCAAAAAAAGAACTGCTATCCGTAATGTCTTCTGCAATGGAAAAAGGGGTAAAAGCCTGTGTATTCGGTTGTACTGAGCTTGGTCTTTTGGTATCAAAGAATGATACTGATCTTCCTGTCTATGATACAGCGATTATTCACGCTATAACAGCTGCAGATATGGCTGTTTTGCAATAAATCAGGTTGAATACTAAGGTGTGGTGAGATATACTTTAAAAAATGGAGGAAGATATGAGAAAAGGTATAACAGTCGCTGGTAATATGATTATAGATATCCTATATCCCATAAACGGGCTTCCAAAACCAGGCGAGCTTACAACAATATTAGATGGCATTTCCCGTGCTACAGGCGGAGCATTATGTAATGTGGCAATTGATCTGGCCAGACTGGACAAAGATATTCCTCTGTATGCGATTGGCAGAGTAGGGACTGATGTAGAAGGCGATAATATTCTTGATGAGCTTAAGAAATATAGCAATATAGATACATATGATGTTAAAAGAGAAGGGATTTCTTCTTTCACATCAGTAATGGCGGATGTCGTGACAAAACAGCGTACATTCTTCCACTACAGAGGCGCAAATGCAAAGCTGGATATTTCGGACATTGATTTTACCAAAATGAACTCAAAGATTTTCCATATCGGATATATACTGCTACTGGATTCATTAGACCAGGAAGATGAAGTATATGGGACAAGGATGGCAAGGCTTTTACATGATGCCCAAAGAAGCGGGATGCTCACATCAATCGATGTCGTGTCTGAAGCTTCAGACAGATTTAAAAAACTGGTTCCTCCTGCAATGAAATATGCGGATTTCTGTATAATAAACGAAGTTGAGGCGCAGAACAGTACTGGTATTGTTTTAAGAGATAATGAAAATAAACTCATAATTGAAAATATTCCTTCAGCTCTGAAGGAAATGAAGAATATGGGTGTTTCCAGATGGGCTGTCATACACTGTCCTGAAGGAGGATTCGGCCTTGATGAGAATAATAAGTATGTGAGTGTTCCAAGCCTTAATCTACCAAAAGGTTTCATAAAGGGTACAGTAGGAGCAGGAGACGCGTTCTGCGCAGGAGTATTGTATGCAGCTCATCAGGAAGAGACGCTTTACAGGGCTATTGAATATGGTACAGCATGCGCTGCATGTTCTTTATCTCAACCCGGAGCAAGTGACGGCGTATTGCCGATAAAAAAAGCAATGGAGTTATACAATAGTTTAAGATAAAGGGTTTTTATGGAAATAGGCGTTCAGACAATAGGATATGGCAAGTTCATTGATGAATGGCAGGCAGTCAAGCATATTTCAAAAGCAGGTTTTACTGTTCTGGATTATTCCCTTGAAGATGCTGCTTATCTGAAACTGCCGATGAAGGATTTCAAAAAACACTTTGAGGATATGAGAAAACACATACAGGAACATGGCATGACAACAGGCCAGACCCACACTCCGTTTTATCCGTACACCAAACACATGCAGAATTATGATGAAGTGCTGGAACTGCAGAAAAGAGCACTAATCGCAACGGCTTTATTAGGCTCGAAATATGCTGTAGTCCATCCTCTAAAACCCAAGGACAGGGTTTTTGACAAGTATACTGAAGAGACTTTTGAATTAAATAAAGCCTATTACAGCAAACTAGTTCCCATACTGGCTGAATATAATGTAAATATTTGTATAGAAAACCTATATACTACTGATGAAGACAAGAATGTAATACCCTCAACATGCTCTACTGGCGAAGAACTTGCTATGTACATTGACCGGATGGGTGACCGGTTTTATGCATGTCTGGATACCGGGCATGTAAATCTTGTACAAAGGGAAGGGTACGAGCATGTGAATTTCAAACATATGACCAGTCTTTTAGGCGAACGTTTAAAGATAGTTCATATACATGATAATGATAAAAAAACTGACCTTCATTATGCACCATATCTTGGCACTATAGACTGGAATGAGTTTACAGACAGTCTGAAAGCAATAAGATATGAAGGTAATTTATCATTGGAAAGTTTTACATTTATGAATAAGATAAACAGGGATAATATAGACGAAGGATTAAAAATGATGTATATGGCTGCAAGAAGGCTATATGAAAGATTTATGAGGTGACAAATGAAGATAGGAGCACAAAGTGCAGTAATTGACAGGGTTTTCGGACCGGAAAAAGCACTTATGACATTAAAATCAGTAGGGTTTGAGGCAGTAGATTTTTCGCTCGAGAATGAGACAAGGCTGAATCTTCAAAGTACTGCTTTAAAGAAATATTTTTCTGATATAGGCAGGTATGCTAAGGATCTAGGTATTGAAATAGGGCAGACTCATGCCCCTTTCTATAACCCTGATAAGCATATGCAGCAAAATGACGAGATAATTGAAATACAAAAAAGAGCTATCGCAGCAACAGGATATTTGGGGTCGAAATATGTAATCATCCATCCTTTGAGAACAAAAGAGAGGATGTACAATGAGGATTATGAACGCACAAAAGAAATGAATCTGAACTACTATACCGCATTGATTCCTACACTAAAAGAATATGATGTTTATCTTGCTGTTGAGAATATGTTCGCATGGGATTCTGTGGAAAAATGCATATGCCCGACTTCCTGTACTACTGCTGAAGAAATGGCAGAATATATTGATGAGCTGGGGGATATGTTCGTTGCATGTCTGGATATCGGTCATGTTAACCTTATACATCAAAAAGGGTTTGAACATGTTAATTATCAGCATATGATTAAGACATTAGGTCACAGGATAAAGACTCTGCATATACATGATAACGATGGAATATCTGATGAACATGTGCCTCCTTTTGCAGGAAATATAGACTGGAATACGGTAATGAAAAGTTTGAAGGAAATAGGTTACTCAGGCAATCTGAGTCTTGAGTCGGATAATTTCATGACATATATTAAGCCTGAACTGTTTGAAAAAGCAGAAAAAGTTATGTATGCAAACGCAAAAAGACTTTATGATATGATGATATAGTGAGAATAAATATATAGGGAGAATATCATGGACAGGATTATAAGATCTAGGGAAACCTTAACATCAAAAGAGAGAATTGCCAGGACATTCGCATTTGAAGAAGTTGACAGAGTAGCCCTGGGATATGATACAAATCCGATTGCTCATCAGAATTTGTGTAAAGTATTAAATTTGGATCCAAAGGACAGGTTTACTTTTCTTAAGCATATCGGCGTAGATCATACAGGCGCAAGGATTCCGTATATCGGACCTAAGATATATGCGGACATACCTGACAGAAGCCGGAATACGGAATTTGGTGCAATTACGAAATATGTCAAGAATCCATATGGCGGCTACTGGGATTACTGCGATTTCCCGTTGCTTGATGTGGATGATGAAGTAATATACAACTATCCTTATCCCGATCCTGATGATTTCGATTATGAAGCATGTAAACAAAATGTGGACTATTTGTGTGAACAAGGATTCGCAATCCATGTTGGAGGTCCCGGACTCGGTGATATCCTTAATACGACAGGTATGATAATGGGCGTGGAACAGGCATTGATTAATATCTGTACAGAACATGAACCTACTATTCATACTATAGACAAAAGGCTTGACATGCAGCTGAAAAGAACTGAAAGAATACTGGAGATTAACAAAGGTAAAATTGATTTTATGTGGCTTGGTGAGGACTTGGGTACTCAGCATACTCCTATGATATCAATGGATTTATATAGGAAAGTCTTAAAACCCAGACATCAGAAATTCATTGATCTTGCTAAGGCATATGGGTTACCTGTAATCATACATACCTGTGGGAGCTCATCATGGGTCTATGAAGAATTCATCAGCATGGGAATGAATGGTGTAGATACATTACAGCCAGAAGCCGCAAACATGAGCCCTTCTTACCTGGTTGATCATTTTGGAGGAAGGTTAGTATTCAGAGGCAGTATATCTACAGCGGGACCGCTTGCATATGGAACAAAAGAAGAGACAGAAAAGATATGCAAAGAGACTCTCGAGATAATGAGTAAGTACAGAGGATACATATTTGCACCTACACATGAGATACAGGATAATACGCCTCCTGAAAATACAATAGCTATGTATAATACTGCACATTCATTCAGATAAAGGGGGAATTGCTTATGAACAGTCTGTCAATCAGTGATATCTCGATGAAGATATTAATAAAAAGCCAGAAAGATGAAGAGACAGGAGCTTTGGTGTATGAATATCTTGCCAAAAAAGAGAAAGATCCTGAAAACAGAAAAATACTTCATAAAATGGCTATGGATGAGACTAGCCATGCAAAGACATGGAAGAGTTACACAAAGAAAAATGTAAAAGCAGATAAACTGAAAATTCTATTTGTAAAAGTAATTTCCACTTTATTGGGATATACATTTACTCTTAAAATGATACAGAAGGATGAAGGTTTTGCACAGAAGGAATATGAAATACTGAAGCAGGAGATTCCTGAAGCTTTAAAAATACAGGAAGATGAACACAGGCATGAAGGTGAGCTTATTACAATGCTTGATGAAGAAAGGCTTCAGTATGTCGGAGCGATGGTTCTTGGCCTTAATGACGCATTAGTGGAGCTTACGGGAGCTATTGCAGGATTGTCCTTTGCTTTAGCTAATACAAAAGTAGTTGCATTATCTGGAATAATAACTGGAATATCAGCAACTTTGTCTATGGCTGCTTCAAATTATCTTGCTGAAAAAGCCGATGGGAACCCTAATGCTTTTAAATCCAGCATATTTACTGGTGTTGCATATCTCATCACAGTGGCATTAATGGTTCTTCCATATCTGCTGCTGCCAGCAAGCGCATATGTGGAAGCCTTCCTTATAATGATCGGAGTAGTCATCCTTATAATTCTGGTATTCAATTACTACATATCAGTAGCAAAAGATCAGCCATTCTTTAAAAATTTCTTGAAAATGGCCCTTATAAGCATATCAGTAGCAGGAATATCATATTTAATAGGAATACTTGCAAAGACATTGTTAGGTATTGATGTTATGTGATTTTGAATTGTTTAAAACTATATTGTCATAAATCCTTTGAGCTGGAATAATGATGAATAGAAACGAGAGCATACTCTCGTTTCTTTTTGTAACTAATAAAAAGATAATATAATCAGTAGATTTACGATACTAATAGATTAATCTATTCCGGCAGGAGGAAATCTTCTATCTTAAATGAATATCCTCTTATCTGTCCTGTAGGCGAATCATCAAGAAGGTAATTTACTACATAAATGGTCTCGTCTTCAAACTGGACCCATCCGGAATATCCCAAATCAGATTTGGGGTTTCTGTCATAATCTATTGGGAATATCCTGGTCTGCTGCTGTTTTCGTTCTTTTTCCAATGCGGTCTTTTTATCAAATATGCATCCCATAAAATTCTGAGTCGTCTTACCCCAGCCTTGTTTTCCACCCTGTATGAATCTGTATGTCATAAGTATGGTGCCATCCTGTAAAAAACCTGTAACAGGCCTGTGACAGCCTGGAATCGGTATCCTGTATACGCCATCCCATGTGATTCCTCCATCATAAGAAAATGCTTTGAAGCAGTCGTATCCTTCCCATGAATTTTCTCTTAGGAATGCAACCAGCACATTGTCTTCTACTTCCAGAATTGAAGCTTCACATAAGTTATATCGTTCATCCTTGGCAACTGTTACTGCATCTGACCATGTTATTCCTTCGTCATCACTGTACCAAAGATACTGTACCAGCTTATTAATATTCCTGTCCAAAAAGTGTGAAGAGATTATCCATCTTCCGCTTTTTAAGACTTTAAGTTTATCCGGAACGATTCCTGCAGAAGGATTATCAAATGGTCCATCCCATGTAATACCCTCATTATATGATCTCCAAAGATATGTCTTTGCCTGATGGTTTTCATTTTCAACTACATAATCTGCAACTATTATTAATGAATCATCAGGCATTCTGGAAATGCGTGCGCAGTTAAAGTATTTTTTAGAAGTGCCTTTTTCAGTGAGCGCTGTTTTTTCTGACCAGGTTTTTCCTTTGTCAGTGCTATGGCAATATACTATTCTTGCATTTTCCCTGTCGCCATGGTGTTTGCATTCAGAGAATACGCATACAAGCTTGCCGCTTTTTGTAAGAGCTATATCCGGCCATGCCTCATATATCGAATCATCTTTGCTTACTATGTATTTTTCTAATGCCATGATTTTCCTCTATTCCTTTGGCAGTTCCCAGAATGTTCCGAAAATCTCGCATTGGGAATCCAAAGTTTCTTTCTGATAATAAACTGTTAAAATACTGTTATCCTTCAATTCCACTGAAGCAGGATATCCAAGATCATGTATAGGCCCGTCATCTCTAAGTATAATCTCATCTGACCAGGTGTTGCATCTGTCGTATGAAATCATGGCTCTCTGGCCGTAAGGCTCACTTCGGTACCCGTATACCAGTATAACTGCACCGCTGCTGTGCTCTATTGCATGCGGGGGAGCCCCATGCTTATTAATCCTTACAGGAACAGACCATGTTTTCCCCTTGTCATATGATTGCGTCATATATGTTGCGAATATACCTCCCTGAACCCTTATAAAACCTACAAGTTTTTCATCCAGTTCTAGTATATATGGCTCGCAATGGAGATACTCATAACCGTCATCAGTTATATATGGTACATGAGAAAGGTAATCCCATTTAATGCCATCGTTACTATAGAATACAAGAAGTTCTTTTTTAAAGGTCAGTTTCGAATCATATTTAGCAGGATTATCATCAGCTTCTTTGTAGTTACCCATATACATTAGCCCGCCTTCTTTTAAAGCTGTAGGTCCGTGAGGGCATGTAACAGGTGCATGCATTACCTCACTCCAGGTTATGCCTTTATCATCTGAGATAACATATGTGGAGCCGAAATATCTCTTTTCCATTTCTTTAGTAATCTGTTTATTAGAGAAATACGCATCTCTCATTGCAAGTTTGAAGCCTTCAGCAGGGAATTTGCTCTGAATGTCGATAAGGTGATTGAAGGAAGTGACAATTATCTTATCCTTATTGAAAACAGTGATTCCTGCATCCCTATCATCTAAAGGAGTATCAATTATGATTTCAGGAGAAGTCCAATGCATTCCTTCATCATAACTTCTTGAAAGCAGAACCTTGCCAAAAGGACACACATGCCCCAGCCTGTTTCCTGAACATACAGTTAATAATTCACCATTTAAGCCTCTGCATACTGAAGGCCATCCATGATATCCGAAGATAGCATCTTTTGATTTGAAAATCTTTACATGTCGGGTTTCGGGTTTTATCATATTTCCTCCAAAAATTTATTGATATAGAAATTATATCATCATCACCTTGCATTTCGGTATTAATATATGAAAAATAATATTTATGCATATTATTAATGATTCATGTTGTATAATTTCATATAGTATACATTGTGAAGGAGACATATATGAAATTAACTAATTTTATTGAAACAGGAAAGTTCTATAAATCTAATTTCCATGCGCATTCCACTAGGAGTGATGGAAGACTGACTCAGGAAGAAGCGATTAACGTTTTTAAGGAAAACGGTTATAACTTTCTTTGCTTATCTGAACATAATATAGTTACAAAGACAGATAAATACAATACAGAAGATTTTCAGCTTGTCCCAGGACTCGAGCTGCATTCGCTTTTGGAGCACCCGCTTACTATTCATCATATGCTCGGACTAACATCAATGGATAATGACAAGGTTTATGACGGTATGAGACTTGACAATATACCTTTTACAAATAACGAAGAGTCTTTATTAAACCTAGAAAAAACTCTCACTGATATGGATCTTCTCACAGTGTACTGCCATCCTACATGGAGCCATGTGGAACCTTTCCAGTATGATTTTTTGAAAAAAACTAATATTGTGGAAGTATGCAACTGGGGAACTATTTATGAGCAAAGTCATAATAACGATCCGGTTTACTGGGATACATGGTTAAAGCAGGGAAAGCAGATATGGGGAATGGCCAACGATGATTCTCACAAAAGAGAGCATTACTGCGGAGGATGGAACATGGTTAAATGCGCAGAATTTACAGTACCATCCATGCTTGACAGTTTAAGAAGAGGAAGCTTCTATTCAACAATGGGACCGGAAATATATGACTTCTATATAGAAGACGGTATCGGATATGTTAAGTGCTCACCCGCAAAGAGCATTACATTCATCACAATGAGCAACTGGGGAAAATGCTTCAGGGACTCATCTGCAAATCTTACGGAAGCTTCTTTAAACCTGCCTTTTAATGCATATATGACAAGAGTTGAAATAGAGGATAAGGATGGTAAAATTGCCTGGTCCAATCCTATTATGAGAATGGACAGGTTTGAACACAGATAGAGAGGAATCATTATGAAGATTTTTAAGTACCGCAATGGATACATATGTATAACAAATATTTCTGAAAATGCCATTAGGATAAGGGCAGGATTAAACGACCGCTTCGATGAAGAGAACCCGTGTGTACGTTACGGTATATATGAAATGTCAGACAAACATGTCAGCAGCAATATCAATGTAATTATTGATGATGAGCAGCTGGTTATAAACGGTATGAAAACTGAGATATCCTTCACTAAAGGATTTACCTTAAAGATGCATGTAAGCCCTGAAGTCAGATTTTACGGGCTGGGTGATGCGGACAGATCCACACTGGAAAAAAGAGGGACTGAGCATGTTATCTGGGTCCATAATGTGAAATGTTACATACCTTATCCGATGCTTATCACTTCAGAAGGCTGGGGGATATTCTCATCTACAACGTACTATCAGAGATTTGATGTATGTCACAGGAATCCGGATGTCCTTTCCATATTCAGCGACAAAGGCAGCTGTGATATAGTGGTATTCAAAGGTAATGGATACAAAGAGCTTCTTTGTCAGTTTAAAGCTATAACCGGGTTTGCCAAAATGCTGCCAAAATTCGCATATGGGTTATCATATGTTGCCAATCAGAAGATTGACGCCTTCAATATGATTAATGAGATGTACACATTCAGGAAAGAGGAAATACCTTGCGATGTATACGGATTAGAGCCGGAATGGATGGAGAAAAGATATGACTCCTCCGTTGACAAGAAATTCAATACCACAAAATTCTATATACCTTACTGGATGACAACTGAACAGATAAGAGAAAATACCTTCTTTAAACCTATCACTAATATGGATTTCAAATTAAGCTTATGGCTCTGCTGTAATTATGACCTGTCATATGAGGAAGAACGTAATGCTGTTATAAAGAAAGAGATAGAGTCATATGATAAAGAAGAGGAAAACCTGGATTATCTTGAAGACAGATTTGAAGTAGATGACCATTTCGGAAATCCCCAGTATATGGACAAGCTTACAGTGAAAGATGAACCCTGGTTCAAGCATCTGGAAAAGTTCGTGGATATGGGTGCAAAGGCATTCAAACTGGACGGCGCATGGCAGATTGAAGACCATCCTGACAGGTTGTATGGCAATGGTATGAAAGATGACGAGATGCATAATCTTTATCCCCTTATATACGCAAAACAGATGTCAGAGGGTTATGAAAAGCATACCGGCACAAGATCGCTTGTATATTCATCAGGTGGATTTGCGGGAATCCAGCAATATGTTGCAACATGGTCAGGGGATACCGGAGGAGGACCAAAACCGCTTGTTTCCATGTTGAATCTGGCGATGTCCGGACATGTAAATACAACATGCGACATGAGTGTTCATAACATAGAAGGAATACATTTCGGTTTTTTGCAGCCCTGGTCGCAGCAGTGTAACTGGGATTACTGGAATCAGCCATGGCTTTTCACTAAGGAACTTAAAGAAGCATACATATATTATGCAAGATTGAGATATTCCTTAATCCCGTATTTGTACAGTGCTGCATATGAAGCATATATTGATATAGCACCCATTATGAGGCCTTTGGTTTTTGACTATCCGGATGATGAAAATGTATATAACATTTTGAATCAATATATGCTTGGCAAGTATCTAATGGTCGCAGCTTTCATGAAAGATAAAAGGGCATATCTTCCTGAAGGTATATGGATTGATATGTTTACAAATAAAGAATATGAAGGCGGTAAGTATGTAGATTATGAAATTCCATCTGAACGCGGAGGCGCATTATTTGCAAAAAAAGGTTCAATTCTTGTAAGATCATATGGAATCACATCTGTACCTGAAAGTCCGTTCTCTTCATATACCATTGAGATATATCCTTCAGTTTCGGAAAATGTATTTAATCTTTACGAGGATGATGGAATATCTTTAGAATACAAAGAGGGAAAAAGAAGCATTACAAAGTTTAAGGTTATAAAGGTTGATAATGCAATAAGAATATCAATATCTGAAAGAAAAGGAGATTATGGGAATAAACCGGATATGGTTTCATATGATTTAAGAGTGATGAATATTAATGAAAATGACCTTATATATATTAATGATATTCTTTATCAGCATGAAATAACGGATGGGACCGGAGTTGTAAATATTAATGAAAAGGAGTTGTTCGGATGAAACAGTATAACGATGTTAAAAGCGCAGTAGCTGAATTAGAGAAAATGCAGGAGCGTATGGCAGCATACAACCATGCGATGGGGATGTTGTATTTTGATTCAGTTACAGTAGCACCAAGAGATACCATAGAAGGCAGAGGCCGTTCAATGGGTATTTTAACAGAAGAAAGCTATGTTATCCTCGTGAATGAAGATACTCCAGCGCTTTTGGAATATTTAAAAGCAAATGAGGATCATCTTGAGGAAAATACAAAACTTCAGGTAAAGGAACTAAAAGAGGATTTTGATAAGATATCAAAAATACCTATGGATGAGTATGTGGAATATAACATGCTTATTAATGAGGCTCAGTCAGTATGGCATGATGCAAAACAAAAAAGCGATTATTCCATGTTCCAGCCTTATCTGGAAAAGATAGTGAATACAGTAAGAAAGTTCGCTAATTATCTTGACCCTTCGAAAAAACCATATGATGTCTGGCTTAATGAATATGAAAAAGGCCTTACAATGGAAATAGCGGACACATATTTTGAAACAATAAAGAAAGAGCTTGTTCCAACAATTCAGAAAGTCGTCAACAGCAAGGTAACGGTTGATGATTCATTCAGTTTTAGAAGCTATTCTATAAGCAAACAGAGGAAGCTTTCTGATTACCTTATGAAAGTTATGACTATAGACAGGAATCACTGTAATATAGGTGAGACGGAACATCCTTTCACCATTAACTTTAATAGCAAGGATGTAAGGATAACGACTCATTATCATAAGAACAATCTTTTGTCTTCCATGTATTCGGTCATACATGAAGGAGGTCATGCTTTATATGAGCTTAACTGCGATGGGAAATTTGATTTCACAGCTCTTTCTGGAGGAACATCAATGGGTGTTCATGAATCCCAGTCCAGATTTTTTGAGAATATAGTAGGCAGGAGCAAGGGATTTACATCATTTCTTTATCCATATCTTAAAAAACTTTTTAAAGCTCAGTTCAGCGATGTTGATGAAGATATGCTATACAAAGCCTTAAATAAGTCACAGCCTTCACTTATAAGGACGGAAGCTGATGAGCTTACTTATTCTATGCATGTCATGGTAAGGTATGAACTGGAGAAGAGACTGATGGATGGGACATTGAGCACAAAGGATCTTCCAAAAGAATGGAACAGGCTGTATAAAGAATATCTGGGAGTTGATGTTCCAAATGATGCCAAAGGAGTCTTGCAGGATTCACACTGGAGCGGAGGGAGCATCGGATATTTCCCGTCATATTCTATTGGAAGCGCATATGCTGCACAGATGCTTTATCATATGAAAAAGGATATAGATGTTGATGAGCTTACGAAGCAGGGGAATCTTAAACCTATAGTAGACTGGTTAAAAGAGAGGGTTCATAAGTATGCTTCATCAAAGACACCTGCCCAGATTATACAGATATGCTGTGGTGAGGATTTCAAACCTCATTATTACTCAGATTATCTCAAGGAAAAGTTCGGGTCTGTTTATAAGCTATAACTTCTAATGAAAATCAAGACAATAAAAAAGCGGCTTTTAAGCCGCTTCTTTGTTTTAATTAACTAGACTATTCAGCGATAAGTCCTGCATATTTTACTAATCCCGCGTCACTTTCAAGTACAGCAAATACAACAGTATATGTGCCAGCTTTAAGTACTACAGGGTTTCCGTTCCAGTCTGGGCCAACTTCAGGGGTCTCAGTGAATCCTGGGATCCAAAGAAGATCTGGAGTCAGGTTTTTGATTTCTCCGCTTTCAGGGCTCTGTGCCCACCAGTCTGGAGCTTCTTGGCCTTTAGCAACCTGCAGCCATTTCATTGTCTGGTTGCCGTCACATTCCTTAACAACGCCACCCTCTACATATTGAGCTGTCCAACCTGCACCTGTGTCAGATATTACAACATTCTCAAGGATATAGAGATATTTTGCGCCTTTGAGATCAGCTTTCAGAGCTGCAACACGCGCATCCTTTAAGGAAACAGCAGTCATCCTGAACTGATCCTTTCCAACAGCATCGCCCCATCCGGCGAACTGTCCTGTTACATAATAGTCTTTTTCTGTGTTTTCAAGGACCACATCTGGTGTGCATGCTACAAGTGATCCGAGTGTCAAAACCAGTGTCAGAATAATAGCAATAACTTTGATTTTTTTCATAACTCCTCCTAATTTTCTAGTAATGTATTTCTTAAATGAACAATTATATTTTATCACGGCCTTATGTAGAGTCAAGAGGTTTCAATTGAATTGTGAAAATAATGTGAACTTTAAAACTCTCTTCTAATCTAGTGCTCTATTTCAATATTACAGATGTCAATCCGTCAAGCGTAAGGATGGTACCATTCAGACGCGCTCTGCCTTGCCCTATATACCCGCTTATTGCATTAAAACTGATTTCTGTATACTCTGAAAGATCAATTGTTATCGGTTCATCAGAAAGATTATGGAAGACGCCTTTGGTGACATTTTCATATTGAGCAAGGAATCCGCCGAACAGGTTATAACCTTCAAATTTTAACGGAGTATAGTCTCCGACTGCAATCTCAGGATTTGCTTTTCTTAATGCTATAAGTTTCTTGTAATAAGTGTAAAGGCTGTTGCTCTGTCTTATCTGTTGTTTTACTGTACCATTAATCTGTCTTTCAGCTGGGAATGTTGTTCCTGGAGGATCTTGTACTGTATCTTTATCTCCCCAAAGCATTGCTAACCGTCTGTTAGCGTCAGTAGAAGAAGTGGCTCTGCTTCCATACACTCCGATTTCTTCCCCATAGTACATGAATGGGTTACCGGATGTCAGTATATATAGGTTAGCAGCCATATGCATCCTGTTTTCCTTGACGGATAAATAACCTGCGCATCTGTCCATATCATGATTGGAAATAAATGGCTTAAGAACTGCATCTGGATTGGAAATTTCAACATTTTCCTTGTAACGGCATATGTTTCTGACATAGTCATTTAAATTAAAAATTCCGTTTACAGTGAGTGCTACATCACCACCTGAACCTGCCATATCAAAATCAAAACAGTCCAAAGCCTCATAATATTCATATATACTGGTAGTGCTTGACCAGTTCTCTCCGACAAGGAAAACGTCCTCATCGTATTTTTTGCATGTGTCTGCAAACCATTTCCAAAACTCAATATTTCTAGTGTCATTATTCAGATAAACATACTTAACTGCATCAAGCCTGAAACCCTTCACACCTTTTTCCAGCCAGAATTTTGCTATGTTTTCGATCTCGTCAAGCACTTTCTGATTATCCATATTTAACTCAGGCATTGAAGGGGAGAAGTTACCTTCGTAATAGTACTGAACTCCGTCCGGGTCCACAGCAAGCTTATGCCATCCCTTGGATGAATCAGTTGTGATGCTGTACCAGTCCATATACTTATTATCCTTATCTCCTTCCTTAATTGCATTTTTCAGGTCCAGAAACCACCTGTTGTATTCTGATGTGTGGTTTAGAACAAGATCGATTATGACATCGATGCCTTTAGTGTCACATACGGATATGAGCTGTTCGAAATCCTCCATAGTCCCATAGTTTAAATCAATGCTGTAATAGTCTATGACATCATATTTATGGTAGGAGCCTGCCTGCATAATTGGCATAAGCCAGATTCCCTCTATTCCAAGACTTTTCCCGCTTAAGGGATCACCGTCGTTAAGATAATTAATGCGGTTTATTATTCCTTTTAAATCACCTGTTCCGTCTTCATCGCTATCAGAGAATCCTCCAACAAAGATTTCATAATACACGCCAGGAACATCAATATCCGGTAATTCATCTATTTTTATGGATTTTTCGCCTCTTAAAGCGTTTGATGTGCATGAGGCAAAAGTGAGCATCATTAAGATGCTCACAATTATACAACTTATTTTTTTCGTTATAGTTTTCATCATCCTTTTACCGAACCAGCAGTGCTTCCTTCTATATAGTATTTTTGCAGATACATGAATAGGGCAACTATCGGAATAGCTACACAGACACATCCGGCGGCAAAAACAGTAAACCGTGATGTATCTACTATCTGGCCATACATCATATAATACAATCCGACTGCAACTGTATGCAGATGAGTGTTCTGTTCACCTAGTATAACTCTTGCAAATATAAAATCCATCCATGGTGCAGTAAAACTCATTAATGCTGTGTACACGATTATAGGTTTGCTTATAGGCAGTATTACACTTCCAAAGATTCTTGCTTCTCCAGCTCCGTCGATTCTTGCAGCTTCAATAAGAGCCTGTGGTACAGTGTCAAAGAATCCTTTACCTACATAGAAGCCTAATCCCGCGCCTGCAGAGTAACACAGTATCAGTGCGGTCAGAGTCTGGGTTAATCCCAAAGCTTTCAGTATGTAGTATATTGCTATCATCGACATAAAACCGGGGAATAAGCCCATTACAATAGCTATATTCATAAAGGGTTTTCTCATCCTGAATTTAACTTTGCTCATTACATAAGCTACTGATAGATTAAGCATTGTCGATAAAACGCAGGAAAAAACAGCTACAAACAGGGTGTTTCGAAACCACACAGGGAAATAAGTATTTGTGAAAAGTGTTTTAAAGTTGTCAAAACCGAACTGTTTAGGCCAGTAGTGTGATACAACAGTACCTACCATTGTCCCATCAACATTGAATTCAGTACGTAGTGAATTAAGAAGTATCCAGAGTATGGGATACAGCCATATAATGCTTAAAGCGATAAGAAGGATATATGCGCCGGCTTTGGAAATTTTCTCGCTTCTTGTCTGATTAAAAAACTTAATTTTCGTCTTTGTATTAGTATTATCACTCATTGGAAAGCGTCCTCCTCTTTATAGGATTTGGATCTGCGGTAGGTTACTAGAGTAACTATCGATGTTATTAAGAAAGTCAGTATGCCTATTACAGCTCCCAGATTGTACTGCTGTTCATCAATCGTAAGTTTGTACAGCCATGTTACTAAAAGGTCTGTACCTCCTGCAATATATCCTCCAGTGACCTTCGGATTACCTGAAGTTAAAAGGTATATGATATTGAAACTAGTGATATTTCCTACGAATGAGGATATCAGATAAGGAGTAGTGATAAATACGATATATGGCATTGTTATCTTCCTTAGTATCGTGAATTTTCTTGCACCATCTATCTTGGCTGCTTCATAAAGGCTTTCAGGAATATTCATAATTGCTCCTGATGCCAAAAGCATTGAATATGGGATACCCACCCACAGATTTATGAGTATAATTGTTATGCGTGCAGTCCAAACATTCGGAGCGTTAGCAAGAAACGACATCGGTTCGCTTAGAATTCCAGTCTGTACTAAAAAGTTCTGTAATGGCCCATATTCACCTATTAAGTTCCTCATTGCAAGAAGCGAAACAAACTGCGGTATTGCAATGGTAAGGACAAAAATGGCTCGGAATATCTTTTTGCCTTTCAGTCCTTTTCTGTTAATGAGAAGAGCCAGCAATATTCCTCCGTAATAATTGAGGAATGTAGCAAAGAATGCCCATATGAGGGTCCATGCAAGAACCGGCAGGAATCTTGCTGCAATTTCACCGGTAGGATTAGTAAAGAATGCAGTAAAATTATCAAATCCCACCCAGTCGAAAAGCTTTAATCCAGCTTGTCTTTCCTTGTCATAATTGGTAAAAGCGATAAGTATCATAAATATTGTCGGTAACAGTGTAAACACAACTGCTCCTAAAGCTGCGGGAGTCAGCATCGTAATGTAGAAGCGGTTACCGAGCATTTCCTTTGCATCCTGCTTGAATGATGTCACTTTACCATAATTTTTTATATCCTGATCTGCTTTATAACTGCTTTTTATTCCGGAATTGTATGCAAACAGGTACATCAGGGTTATCCCGATAGTAACAACTCCGAATAAAAGCATAAGCATGGAATTGTCTGCAGGAGTGAAAATATCTCCCTCCTGAGTACCAAGTGTAATGAGGTTTATAAAAGCCTTGTAACCCAAAGGGGTCTTGTTCACTTCAGGACAGGTTATCATGAATAGGGCATAACCTGCCTGAATTATGAAGTATATAAGTCCCTTAATTATCTGGCCGTGATATACATTTCCCGAACCCATTACGAAGTGGGACATTTTGGTACCAAGACTGCCATCCATAAATCTGTTATAGAATCTTACGAATGGCTTTGAAATCTTTGTTAGGAATCGATTGATTCCAGTTTTGTTATTTTCCATATTTTAGCCCCCGTTCGATTTATGTGCTTTATCTTTCTCCTGTTTTCCAGATATTCTCAATCTTCTGCAACTGAGTCCTTATAGCAGCTGTGGTACCGAATAAACTTTCCTTGTTCTCAAGTATTTCCCTAATAAGGTCAGGAGCTCCTTTGGAATAATAATAGAAGTGGGCTGTGGGATTTCCGAAAGGCTGAGGAATACCATAACTAAACATCTCAATCTGTTTTAATGCTAAGTCAGCTTCTAGGGTATCTGCACGCATTGATGGAAATTCAGTGATTGCATTTTTATATGCAGGAAGGTTTGCACATTCAATAAAGGACTGTTCCTGGATTTTAATGCTGGATAAAAACAGAAGAATATCTTCAAGGTATTCAGCTTTATCGCTTCCTTTCTTCATAACAAAGACTTTGCAGTCAGTGAATGAGCCACTTCTGTATACAGTTCCTGCTTTTACATTTGTTCCTTCAACATCATCAGCTGTTAGAGTAAAAGAAGGAAGTATTGCTATTCCGAGGTTCTCGCCCAATGCTGCTTTTGCAGCATTGTATTTCCATGCTCCTGCAATTACACTTAATGAAATTTCATCTCTTAGCTCTATCTCCCAACCAGAGTCTGTAGGCATCTTCCCTCCGTTCTGGTCTGTAAAGAATCTCTGGCCCCACTGCATGATTGCGACTGTATCATCTGAAGTGAAATAACAGTTTTCAGTCTCACCATTTTCGTATATTATTGCGGGCATTTTTCCTGTTGATTCATTAATAGCAAGAACAAGGAATGAATTATTAAAACCACCTGCTTCAGTAAGGGAAGCAGACTGCATATTATTCTTTTTTGCAGCAGCCCAGATGCCTTCCCATGTTTTAACATCGTCTTTTGTCAGGTATTTAGTGTTGTACATCAGAACCAGTGACTGTGAAATGTAAGGAACTCCGAATGTGTACTCAGTACCTTGTACTATCATATCGATGACATTCAGAAATTCATCAGGATTGTCAGCATTAATCTGAGCCAGTAATGCTTCGCTTCTAACAGGAGCTATTGCTGAAGCTCCTGCGGTTAGTTTTGGCAGATTGTCATGAGCTACAGTAAATATGTCTGCACCAGCATCTATGTCATCAAGTACCTTTGAAGCAGCTGAGGCTGTATCTACTCCCTGAACCGATATTGGGAATGGAAAAGATTCTCCTGTTTTTTCTTTATAGTTTTCAACATACTCTGCCATCTTTGCAGTGTAGAAATCTACCGATTCCACTCCTACCCATATTGTGAGAGGATCTTTCTTTGGTGAGCATCCTGTAAAAGATGCAACAATCATACACAGAGCCAGAAGCAATGCCAGTGACTTAAATGTTTTTCCTTTTCTCATGTTATTCCTCCTGTAAAGAAATTAATCTATTTAATTCTTTGTACTATTAATAAATAGATTATATATCCTCTTAACAGTGAGTGTCAAATATTGTTATAGTATAAATTGTATAAAAATAGTATGTTTTTTAAATTAAGGAAAGCAGTGACGCTATATCAATAATATCTGTGATCAGGTATAAAGTTACTATGGAAATAAGGGTGGAGAAAGCTACAATTGAGGATGCAAGCTTTTCGTCATTATTGTATTTCATTGCTAATATGCCTGTTATGGCTGCTGATGGCATCGCATTGATGACAAATACAACATAAACAGATATTTTAGGTATTGTCGGGAATAGAAGGAATAACAGTACGAAAGCAGGTATTATAAGCAAACGTAAAGCTGTTACAAGGTATATCTGCTTGACTTTTATGATCTCTCTGAAACTAACCTGCGAAAGTGTAGCACCTATAAGCAGCATTGAAAGAGGAGTTGTCAGCTCGCCCATCATTTTTAGAACTGTCTGAATCATATCCGGCATTTTCCAGCCTGTTAACATGAATATTACAGCGATTGCCACAGCAATAAGGGAAGGATTTATCATTTTCTTGAGAGAATCTTTAAATTTGCTGGATTGGGTAAACAATGAAATACCATATGTCCATGTGAAAAGGTGAAAGACCATCTGGAATATTGCTCCAAGAAACAAACCTTTCGCTCCTAAAATTGAGTTTAATACAGGAAGCCCCATATATCCCGCATTAGAGAAGACAGTGGCACATCTTGGTACAGCTTTCTTAAATATGAGCTGAGCTAAAAGAATTGAAAAGAAGAAAGCAGCTACAGACATTATTATCAGCCACATAGACTCATTTTTAGTCTGTTCGTTAAATTCAAGGTTGCTAGACGAAACTATAAGCATAGGCATCGAGACATTGATTATTAGAAAGGAAATGGTGCTTCTGGATTCAGAATTTATTACCTTCATCTTTCCTAAAAGCACCCCTATTAACATAATTATAAATAAAACAATAACCATAATATCGGTATTATACCTTAAAAGTTTTCACATGCAACATCAATAAGCTTATCTTTCATCAATATCAATATAATCTCTGCGAGGAGCAACCGCAATATACGCAGGACGTATTATCTTGCCGTTATTGGCTAACTCTTCGATTCTGTGAGCTGACCATCCTAAAATCCTAGAAATCGCGAAAATAGGAGTGTAGAGTTCTTCAGGAATATCGAGCTGCCTGTAAAGGTATCCTGAGTAATAATCAACATTAATTGCTACTGAACCTGTTACATTCTTGTTTTTCTGTATAATTTTCGGAGCAATATGTTGAAGCTTATCGTATAAGGTGAATAACCTGTCTCTTTTTTTGTCAGACATATAACCCTCAAGCTGATCACGAAGAATTATTGCTCTTGGGTCTGACACAGAATAGACTGCATGTCCCAGTCCATATATGAGACCGGATTTATCGAAAGCCTCTTTAGAGAGAATTTTTTCAAGATAAGCTTCAATATTCTTGTCTGAGAGTGTCCTCACATGCTTCAATATGTCATCCATCATATGGACTACTTTCAGATTAGCTCCTCCATGTCTCGGTCCTTTTAAGGAGCCTAAGGAAGCCGATATGCAGGAATAAGTATCTGTCCCGCTGGATGTTACAACATGTGTAGTAAAAGTAGAATTATTTCCTCCGCCATGCTCTGCTTGCAATATCATGCATATATCCAGTATGTGAGCCTGCTCTTTTGTATACTTGCCAGTACCTTTAAGCATGTATAAGAAATTTTCTGCAGTTGATAACTCCGGTTTAGGCTGACGTATATAGAGGTTTTTGCCAAGTATATAATGACGGTACGCCTGATAACTGTATACAGCAAGCATTGGCATCACAGCTATAAGCTGTACGGCTTGTCTGAATACATTTTTTATAGATATGTCGTCAGGATTATTGTCATATGAATAAAGGGTAAGAATGCTTCTAGACATTGCATTCATCACATCTTTTGATGGAGCTTTAAGTATGATATCCCTGACGAAACTGTCAGGTACAGAACGTAAGTCGTTAAGGAGCTGTATAAATTCTTCAAGCTCATTTTTATTAGGAAGACATCCGCATAATAACAGATAAGCGCATTCCTCATATCCGAACCGGTTATTCTTCATAATGCCCTTTACTATGTCAAATATATCTATGCCTCTGTAATACATGACTCCGTCGATTGGAACACGCATGCCTTCTTCATTTCTGATATACCCGTTCATTTCCGATATTTCTGTAAGTCCTGTTACAACACCTACTCCTTTGCTATCACGCAGCCCTCTGAAAACGTTATACTTCTCAAACAGTTCATTGCTTATAATGTCACTTGACTGTGCCTTTTCACTTAGTTGCGCTATCTTCTTTTCATTGGATGCAAGTATATCCTCAAATCTGGTATTTATCACTATTTATCATTCTCCATTTTTTTTGGTGGGTATTATAATAACACAAATCCGGTTTCAAATAAAGGATTTTTTCTCATGTGCGTTTTCATCAGTGTTAATTTTCAGCATTCAAAAATATATTATGCTTACATTTCATGATAAAATATATATCATCTGACTGTACCTGGAGGATTATATGGATAAATTTGCGAAGTATGAAAAGATGTTTAAAAGCCATTTGATGGATGATGTTATGGCATTTTGGGAAAAAAGTGATCTTATTGATAAGATTAATGGCGGGTATTATACAGCTTGTGACCGATATGGCAAAGTATATAATACTGATAAATCAGTATGGTTCCAAGGAAGGTGCATGTGGACATATTCTGCTCTCATTAATAGGTATGGTTACAATCCTGCATGGGAAGCAAATGCAAAGACAGGCAAAGAGTTTCTGGACAAATACTGCACAGATTCTGATGGCAGGATGTTTTTTACTGTCACCGCAGATGGCCGCCCGCTAAGAAAAAGAAGATATTTCTTTTCAGAAAGCTTTTACTGCATTGCCATGGCAGAATACGGGTTTGCAATGAAAGACACTGATGCTCTAGAAAAAGCCCAGAAATGCTTTGATATGATGTTAATGATTTATAAAGATCCCAAAAGTGACCCATACATAATCACACCGAAGAACTATACTGAAACAAGATCTGAAAAAGCAGCAGCAAATTCTATGGTAATGTTATGCACAAGCCAGGTATTAAGAAGATGCCTGCCTCAAAAAAGCGCTTATTATTCAAAAATTGTGAAAAGCATATGCGATGATATGATGTGTTTATTTTACAAAGAAGATATGAAGTGCATGCTAGAGACAGTATCTTCTGATGGTTCTTTCATGAATACTCCTTCAGGCCGCACTGTAAATCCAGGACATGCCTGTGAAAATTCCTGGTTTTTAATGAATGAAGCTCTATACTCAAACGATGAAAAATTAATGGAAAAAGCATTAAACATACTCGATTGGTCATTGGCAATAGGATGGGATAAAGAATATGGCGGTATTTACTATTTTCGTGACATCAAAGAAAAGCCTGAAGACCAGCTTGAGTGGGACATGAAATTATGGTGGGTCCATAATGAAGCCATGATAGCATGTTTAGCAGCATATGGGATAACAATGAATAACGCATATCTTGAATATTTTGAGAAAATTACAGAATACAGTATGGAAAAATTCCATGACAAGCAATATGGGGAATGGTATGGTTATCTTCATAGGGATGGAACTGTCTCACATACCCAGAAAGGGACTTTATGGAAAGGCCCATTCCATTTACCAAGAGCTCTCATGATATGCGAAGCATTATGTAAGAATATTCAATCAAGTAAACCGATTTTACCCTTTTTATAACAGAACTGATACTTTGTACTATTACCCTACAAATAATTGACATTGTTGATATTGTTGGGTATAATGCCGTTTATGAGTACATTAAGCGAAATTATCAGCCAATATAAAAAACAGCTGCTTGACATGAAAGACAGATACTGCAGACAAATTTTATCTCTTCCCAAAGGGACACTCACTGTCAAGAAGTTAGGAAGCGGTGAGTACTGGTATTTGAAATATAGGGAAGGTAAAAAAATCATAACTAAATACATAGGCAAAATTTCAGATTCGGTAATTGAAATTGAAAAACAGATAGCGCTAAGGAGAACACTGGAAAAAATGTTAAAGGAGCTGGAAGCGGAACTTGCGCTAATCCGCAAATTCGAAGCAGTCGCACAAGGAGCTTGATTAAATGAAAATCGGGCAATTCACAGATTCATTTCTCCCCATTGTTGACGGGGTAGGACGGGTTGTATACGGATATGCGGATGCATTAAGCAGAAGAGGACATGAATGTTATGTGATTACCCCTATTTCTGATGCAGGTTTCAGAGGAAGGTATCCATTCGATATTGTGGATTTTTATGGTGTAACAATACCTGAATATACTCAGTATAAGATGGGAATACCTTTATGGGATGTCCATTATCATGAAAGAATGAAATCGATTAAATTCGATATAGTTCATGTGCATAGCCCATTCAGATCAGGTTTTGAAGGATTGCGAATAGCAAAAAAAAGGAAGATTCCTGCAGTTGGAACATTCCATTCAAAGTATTATGAAGATTTCCTTCAGGTACTTAAGGTTCAACCTTTAGCTGAAGCCGGAGTAAAGATGGTAGCGGATTTTTATGAGAAATGTGATGATGTCTGGGCGGTAAGCGAAAATTCTGCAGA
>JAAYBX010000118.1 GCA_012729955.1 Clostridiaceae bacterium | reverse complement strand
TACCTTCTCTTTGGTAACTCAGAGTTTCACATATATAGTCATGAATAATAATTTCCTTATCGAAATCACTCATCTGACTGCTTATGCTGTTATTTATAAAATCTATAGCCAGCTCGTAAAGCTCCAGCTCATTTTTATTAAGCAGTGATTTATCGTTGTTTTGATATGCATATAGTACAGAATCACCGGGATAGTATTCAATTTCATATATTGCATAGTAGGTACCATTAGTTGATGAATAAACAGTCTTGTAACATCCTTTGAAGCTATATCTGTCCAGATTGCCAAGATCAGGAAAACTTTCATGCGATGAGGAGCGGACAAATATGCTTCTGTGTCTTTTTCCTATGGACATTTCCAAATGAGCATAAAACTCATCAGAATTTGAAACAAATACTGCTTCATCAATATTAAGATCATCTAACACAAGCCCTGACGAATAAGGATCAAATGGAGGATTATGTGAGAAAAGGGGATTGTTTGAGTTTGTTGAGCTGTTCCTTACCTGAGTTATTAATGCGCATGATGACAAATTTATTGCAAGTATCAGTGCAACTGCTATTACAATTATTTTCTTTATATTAACCTTCAAATCCGTACTCCTCCATTAATGGAATTATACAATACTTGAAATAAGAATTAAACACATGTATTTTCGAAATCCGACTTAACTGTACAAACTGAAAGCAAGGACTCCTTTCCTTATTCATATATAGTTAAAGATAGTGTAGAATATAAGCATGTAAATCAATCGGAGGTATTTTTCATGATTCTAAAGAAAGACTGTAAATACGACATTATGACCGTTACAAGCATGGGCATCAGGATTACTCCTGTCAACCGTCAGCCTGTTAATGTATCCACCCTGTACGAAATGCAGGCAACCAGCGCTGAAAGCAATGTGCTGAATATATCCTCAGCTTTAGGATTAAAAGCCAAGGTTCTAACAAAATTCGTAAAAGACAGCCCTATTGCTCTTTTCATAAAAGGAGAGCTCAGAAAAAGGAATATTGAATTCGAGGGAATCGACATTGAACAAGGAGATCCTTGGGGTTATCGTCATCAGTTCAACATAGCTGACAGCGGTTACGGAGTCAGAGGACCTAGAGTTTTGAATGACAGGGCTGGCGAAGTCGGAAGAACCTTATCTGCAGACGATTTTGATCTTGAAAGACTATTTGAAAAAGAAGGCTGCAGAATTTTACATCTTTCGGGATTAATCGCTGCTCTTTCCGAAAACACATCAAAATGCTGTCTGGATATTGCATTAGCAGCAAAGAAATATGGTACAGCCATATCTTTTGACTTAAACTACAGAGCTTCTTTCTGGAAGGGAAGAGAAAAGCAGCTTCGAGAGATATTTACGAAAATCGCTTCTATTTCCGATATATTGATAGGAAATGAAGAAGATTTCCAGCTTGCTCTTGGCATCGAGGGACCTGAAGCAGGAGGTAAGGCTATTTCAAAAACTGATGCTTTTAAAGACATGATAACAAGGACTTCTGCACAATTTAAAAATGTAAGGGTATTCGCAAATACATTAAGACAGGTCGAAAATGCAAACTCGCATTTATGGGGTGCGATTATTTATGCTGAAGGTAACTGGTATGCAGTGGAACCGCGTGAGATTCCTGTTCTTGACAGGATAGGAGGAGGAGATGGATTTGTTGGCGGTCTTCTATATGGGATACTTAAAGAATGGGAACCGGAAAAGTGGGTACAGTTCGGCTGGGCAAGCGGAGCACTGGTAACTACCCTTATGACAGATTACGGCCAGCCGGCGGATGAAGAAGTGATATGGAGCATATATAAAGGGAATGCACGTGTAAAAAGATAGCAGACGCTATCTTTTTTGCTTTTCGTTATTATAATCTTGGCAAGTCAAAATATGGTGTATAACACCTTTGGTAAATGTATCTGTTACAATAGGATTAATTAATATTTATTATCCTTTGCAACTTGTTTTCTGAGCTTATCCAGTTCATCAGACATTTCTGTAAATGCTGTGATGCTCATAATTACTAATTCACCATATCCGTTCTTTGTAACTATGATTGGCTCCTTTGTAGCTCTGCACATATGAAGCACATGTTTGGTATCTCTTAATTCTGCAATTGGAACGATTTTTGGCATATTCATATTAATTTATTCCTCCCTTAATAGTATAATATCCTATGTACTAAATAATGTCAATGAAAATGTTAAAATTTCCTCTTGTTTTAGTATACACATAATGTATCTTTAAATATATTTTTATGCTACCTTTGGAAAATATATATGCAAGTTTCATTACACTAATTACAACTTAAAGAAAAACATGCTTATTTTGCATGTTAAACTTTTTATAGTATTGATTTTATTAATTAATTTCCCTTAAGATTACAGGTTTTATATGTTACCAGCACTTTCAAATGGTCCAGCAGTGTCTGCATTTCCCATTTGGCTTTCTGCCCGTCTCTCTCTTTTAGCGACTGATAAATATCCTTATGCATTTTCATGCATTGCTGTTTTGCGCTTTCATCAGATGTATATATCTCAGAGATTTTTAATACTGCCTGTTCTAATGACATGAAAATTTGGATATATGCCATATTATTAGATATATTAGTTATTTTTTTATAAAATGATTGATACAGGAAAGCAAGCTTTTCATTACTTTTTAGTAAGGCTTCCTGCTCGATTATGCTGTTAAGCAGTATCAGATCTTCTTCTTTTGCTCTTATTGCAGCCTCATATACGCCATTGCACTCGATGAATGTAAAAATATTAAAAAAACTGTCTATTATGTCTGGTTCGAATTTGCCGAAAGTAACAGCTGAATTTAATGCTAGAAGTGTCCCTTCTTTTTTCCAGTTTTTTACCCTCGCGCCTCTTCTTGGCACAATATCGACAAATCCTTTTGCATGAAGAACTGAAACAGCTGTGTTTATTACACTTCTTGACACGCTATACTCACTGCACAGCTTTCGACAAGAAGGAAGCATCGTATTTACTGCCCATTCACCGCTAACAATCCTCTTTTCCATATTCAAGATATACTGGCTGGTTAAGTTGCTCTCATCCATTTATTCATCCTGCTCCTTTTCCCACTTTAATATCGGATTTCTTGCAGCAGTTACCTCATCAAGCCTTCTGACATATGTATTATGAGGAGCATCGTGCAAAAGCTGCGCATCCTCTTTGGCTTCCTTCGCTATTTTATTCAAAACGCCAATAAATTCATCGAGTGTTTCCTTGCTTTCTGTCTCTGTGGGTTCTATCATCATGCCTTCATGAACGATCATTGGGAAATATATTGTAGGAGGGTGATAACCATAATCCAAAAGCCTCTTTGCCATATCCAGAGTAGATACTCCATATTTTTCTTTCTGTTCAATACCTGAAAGAACAAATTCATGCATACAGAATCTGTCATATGGGATCACGAAATTATCTTTCACTCCTGCCATAATATAATTAGCATTCAAAACCGCTGTCTCACTTGCGCTTTTCAATCCTTCAGGACCCATTGTCAGTATATATGAAAGAGCTCTTACATATACTAGATAATTACCATAAAAAGCCCTTACACGGCCGATAGAGTCTTTTCTGTCATAGTCTAAATAGTAGCTTTCACCTTTCTTGCAGATTACTGGTTTTGGCAGGAATCTTGTAAGGTCTTCCCTTACGCATACAGGTCCGCTTCCAGGACCGCCACCGCCATGTGGCGTAGACATTGTTTTATGCAGATTCAAATGCACCACATCAAATCCCATATCGAATGGACGTGCTATACCCATAATCGCATTAAGATTAGCTCCATCATAATACAGTAAACCGCCCTTATCATGCACAATCTTTGCTATTTTTGTAATATTGCTTTCAAACAATCCTAAAGTATTCGGATTAGTAAGCATAAGTCCTGCTGTCTCATCATCCATCATGGCAGACAAAGCATTGATATCCACTAATCCCTTTTCATCAGATTTAACCTGTACGACTTCATATCCTGCTGTTGCAGCGCTTGCAGGATTAGTTCCGTGAGCAGAATCAGGCACTATCATTTTTGTTCTTTTATAATCATTTCTGCTTTGATGATAAGCTTTTATTATCATTATACCAGTCATCTCCCCGTGAGCTCCTGCTGCTGGCTGAAGGGTAGCGCCGGACATACCTGTTATCTCGCATAAATACCGTGTTAATTCATATGCCGCTTCAAGCGCGCCTTGCACCTGGTATTCTGGCTGATAAGGATGTAATGAGTTAAGTCCTGGCAGCTTTGCAACATCTTCATTCAACTTGGGGTTATATTTCATGGTACAAGACCCTAAAGGATAGAATCCCTGATCTACCCCGTAATTTCGTCTGGAAATGTTGGTAAAGTGCCTTATAACATCAACTTCGGAAACTTGAGGAAGCTGAGCATCATCTTTTCTTGTGTACATTTCATCTATTTCATATGATGGTACCTGGCTTTGAGGCAGTGAAAATGCGCATTTCCCTTCTTTAGACAGATTAAATATTAATTCAGCCATTAAACTCACCTGCTCTCTTTATAAATTCATCCATTTCTTCTTTTGTTCTTTTTTCAGTTACAGCTATAAGCCATCCTCTTTCTGTCTCCAGCCCTCCGATAAAGCCATTCTTATATAGATATTTATTCAATGAGGCAATATCTTCTTTTGGTTTCACTGTGAATTCATGAAAGAAAGGCATATCCGATGTTTTCTCAAATCTGCCTGTCTTTAGTAGTCCTTCATAAACATAATGCGCGTTATCTACGCATCTTTTTGCAACCTGTTTAAATCCTTCTTTGCCTGTCACACTGAGATAAATAGTTGCCATTAAAGCGCATAACGCCTGATTAGAACATATATTGGAAGTGGCTTTTTCCCTTCTTATGTGCTGTTCTCTTGCCTGTAGGGTAAGGACATAAGCGGTTTTTCCATCCACATCGGTTGTTTTACCCACTATCCTGCCAGGCATTTTCCTCATGTGCTCTTTGGTACATGCAAAAAATCCGAGATATGGGCCTCCAAAGCCCAAAGGCATCCCTAAAGGCTGGCCTTCTCCAACTACGAAATCCGCACCGAAATCTCTCGGTGACTTTAAAAGCGCAAGAGCTACAGGATTAGCGCACACAATCAATAAGGAACCGCTTTGCTTAACATAGCTGCCAATCCTTTCCATGTCATATATATCCCCATAAAAAGACGGATACTGTACACATACTCCTGCAGTATTTGTTAAGTCTGCATTCATAAGCTGCTCAACAGTCATAGACATATATTTTATACCCCGGAATTTTAAATATGTCTCAACAGTCTCTTTATACTCCGGGTGCATATCCTCAACAATGATTATTTCGCTTTTTTTACGGGATGAATAGGAGGATATGACACATGCTTCCGCTAAAGCTGATGCACCGTCATACATAGATGCATTTGAAACATCCATTCCTGTAAGCTCGCATATCATTGTCTGATATTCAAAAATCGCTGTAAGAGTCCCCTGGCTTATTTCAGGCTGATATGGCGTGTATGCCGTGAAGAATTCCTGACGTGATATGAGGTGGCTGATAACAGAAGGTATATAATGGTCATATGCGCCAGCACCTAAAAAACATGCATAACCGTTGGTATTGCTGTTTTTCGC
>JAAYBX010000117.1 GCA_012729955.1 Clostridiaceae bacterium | reverse complement strand
TCGCATACAATGATATTAATGATGTAATTTCTGACCTAAAAACACGTGAAAAACCTCTTGCACTTTATATCTTTTCCACAAACAGTTATATCCAGAAAAAAATAACTAATAGCCTGTCATATGGAGGAGGGTGTATAAATGACACTATCGTTCATCTTGCAACCTCTAAAATGGGCTTCGGAGGCGTCGGGTATAGCGGAATGGGTTCATATCATGGCAAATTCAGTTTTGATACATTCACTCATTACAAAGGAATTCTAAATAAGTCAAACTGGCTGGATCTTCCCATGAGATATCATCCGTATGATGAGAAAAATTTTAAAATGATAAAGATGTTCTTGAAATAAAACTGTGAAACTTTACGTGAAACCTAAATTTTACTGGATTTTACTCTTCGGAAATTAAGTTTTTTGGTGAACTTGTAATTACAACACCAAGTATTATAAAAACAGCACCAAGAATACCTATTACAGTAATATGCTCATCAAGCAGAATAGCCGCTAATACCATAGTAACAAATGGTATAACATAAATATAACTGTTGGTAGTAATAATTCCAAGTTTCCGTACAGACAGATTCCATGTCAGGTAGCATATTCCGCTTCCAATAACGCCAAGGAACAGTAGGCTTATCAACAATTTGGGATCTGTTAAAGCATTGAAATTAAAAGGCTTCCCTTCAATTAACAGGAAGGGGAATGAAGTCATAATTCCATAAAACATAACCTTTCTAATCAGCAAAATATTATCATAGCGGTTAACAACATTTTTAAGAATCAAGGAATATACCGCCCATGATAAAGCTGACAGGAATGCTAGAAGATCCCCTATAGGGTTAAGTTTTAAAATGAATGTTCCATTAAATACAACAAAAGCTACTCCAATAAATGCAATTATAAAGCCTGCTATTGTATTAGATTTGATTTTTTCATCTTTAGAAAAAAAATGAGCCAGAATGGCTGTCAATATAGGTGATGAAGCTACAATTATGCTGACATTTGAAGTTGATGTTATGGTGAGAGCAGTATTTTCAGCTATAAAATATATCGAGCATCCTGAAAGCCCCATAAGAAGGAAAATTAATTCGTCTTTCCAGATAATATGCATAAACTTCGGTCTCATAAGCAGAAGAATGAAATATGCTATTACAAATCTCATTGTCATTACCTGAAGCGGAGTAAAATAGTCCAGCATGAATCTGCTGGCAATAAAGGTGCTGCCCCATACAATTATCGTTATTAATGCTAGCGGATGTGCCCATATCCTGTTATTCTTATCCATTCCATTACCCTTAACCAACCTGCTTATTATACCAAAAGAATCACTAAAGCAATAGCGTAATAAGTGTTGACATAATAAAGAACTGATATATAATTGACTAAATAGTCAGTCAATTGAGAGGCCACATGGGTAAAAATAACACCAAAAATCAAATTTTAAGGAAATTGAGCACAGACAAAATTCTGGATGCAGCTTTATTTGAATATGTTAATTACGGTTACGCCGGGGCTGACATGGACAGAATATCTAAAAATGCAAATGTCGCAAAAGGTCTGATGTATTATTATTTTCAGTCTAAAAGAGAACTCTTCCAGAAACTTTTCCGAATAATGTTCGACAATGCTATATCCTTATCTCTGAATATCCTTAATAATTGTAAAGACAGTACTCCAGTTGAAAAATTAGCATATTACCTGTATGCCATTTTTGCTGAAAACAAGAAAAATCCGATGTTCATACGCTTCTTTCTGCGATTCCCCTTTGACACTTATGCAGTTTTCGGACCGGATAACTGGCAGGAAGGAATACAGGGTTCAGCTCTACAGATAAAAGCTTTAAAAGAAATAATCAATGAAGGAATAGAACAGAAACAAATCCCTTTTATGGATGCAGAAAATGCTGCAAACAGTTTTTGGACTGTCTTTGTAGCTAATCTTTTCAGATATTCGAAAATGATGGCAGGAAAGGAACAGGATGAAATATCTTCGATGCAAAATGTTGCAGGTTTCTGCTTCAGGGGATTAGGAATTGATGAAAATGTATGGAAAAGCGCTCTAGACAGTATTATCTATGTGAAAGGACAAAATAATGAAAAAGATAATTAATGCATTCAAAAGCAATAAAAAGAGAGATAAGGTAATCAAGAGCTATATGCTTCTTCTGGAACAGTGGGGAGTCCCTGTAGAAGAAAAAACAGTGTTTGGTGAATACGGCTCTACATATATAAATGTTGCGGGAGACAAAGCAAACCCACCTCTTCTTCTCTTCCATGGAGTTGGTGATAATTCTGCACTTATGTGGATTTTTAACGCAAAGCAACTATCTAAATATTTTCGTATTTATGCAATTGATGCTCTCGGTGGAGCAGGAAGAAGCGTGTCAAATATAAACTATGCTACTGGATTTGACACTTTGAAATGGTTAAAATCCATCTTAGACGAATTAAAAATAGATAAAGCATATGCAGCAGGCGTATCATATGGAAGCCTGCTTGTCCAGATGCTACTTTGTTATGATCCTGAAAGAATCATAAAAGGAGTCTGTATGGCAGGAGGATCTGCTTCTGCGCAGTTCTCTCAAAAAAGTTCAGTGCTTGAGAAAATGAAAATCTTCTTACCAGAAGCGCTTTTTCCATCAAAATCCAACTGTATTAAGCTTGTTAGGAAATTAAGCGGTATAAATGTGGAAGCTTTTATAAACAATAAGATATTGTTTGAACACTGGTGTTTATTACTCAAATACTTCAACAATATGTCGATGATGAAGCACAAGGTAGAGCCAATCAGACAGGAAGATTTTATCATTAATAAAAATAACTGTTTATATATCATTGGAGACATGGACAAACTGGCATATTCCGATGAATCAATAAGAGCATTAAAAGAACCTGATCTTAATTATATAATTATTAAAAATGCAGGGCATCCGGTTAATCATGAATACCCTGATAAGGTTAATTCCTTAATTGTTGATTTCCTGTTAAGTTAATACTATTTCTTCTTTCTGGACATGCTTAACATAGCAAGTCCGAAAAACAGAATTCCTGTACCTGCCAGGATTATAAGATGAACAGCAGATGTCATTGTATATTCCTTGAATTTGAATATAACTCCGAGCATCTGTTTAATTTCATCTGCTGATTCAATCGGTATATGCTCAAATGCCTCAAGCATCGTTTTCTCCATCATGATCTGGCGCAGAAGCACGGCACTATGTGAAACAGGAAAGATTTTTATAACATACTGAACCGCATTTGGAAGCATGCCGATAGGCAGATATATCCCTGTAAGGAAACCTATCAAGGTACCAGTAATTGTTGAAGCTGTAGCAAATCCGTTCTGACTGTTGAAAAATGACACTATAAAGAACGCGAAGGAAGTGCTCATGAATGTTGATAAAAGTATCATGCCTATTATTTTAATTAAAACCATGAAACTTATTAGCTCACCGCCTTGAATAAGTATATATCCTTGTGCAAGCACTAAAGTGAACAAACTGAGTATTACCCCTATTATAAACGAGCTGAAAATATAACCTGCTGTAATACCAAAACGACTGATCGAGGAACAGTATATATCCTTATATATTTTGAAAGTCTTATCATTGATCATCGTGCCAAAGGCTCCCATTGCAGCTGTGAATGGAGTGATTGCTATAAGTCCTGCCATTATCCAGTTATCCATTATAGCTCTGGCATTCTCAATACCATGAAAACTATTTGTCCAAACATCCCCTAAAAAAAGAAGATACAATACTACAATAATCAATGAAGCTAGTAATGAAAAGAAGACGGATGCCTTATCTTTGAAAAAAACCATCAGGTTCCGTTTTGTAAAAACTATCATGACCGTATCTCCTTTCCTGTGATTCCGATAAATGCATCATCCATTGTGCCTGCTGTCACCTCAAATCCAGTAATAAACTCTTTGAGCTTTAGGACTAATTCAAGCGCATCCAAAGTATTCTTAAGTTCAACATACACACAGTCTGCAACAATAGTATTATCTATTCCCATAGTATTTAATATAGAACCTGCTTTTTCCGTATCTTTGCATATTAATGTAAGTTTATCCTTCGCATAGGTTTCGCGAAGGTATGAAGGTGTTCCTTTTGCAGATATTTTTCCTTCATCAATAACAATCACATAATCCGCTTCAGCTGCTTCTTCCATGTAATGAGTTGTAAGGAATAATGTCATATTATTATCTTTCTGAATTTTCTGAATTGTCTCCCAAACACTTTTACGTGTCTGAGGATCCAGGCCTGTCGTCGGTTCATCTAAAAACAGGATCTGCGGTTTATTAATCAATGCTCTGGCAATATCACATCTTCTCTTCTGCCCCCCTGAAAGCTTGCCATATGGTCTTTTCAAGAGCTCTGTTATTCCCATTATTTCTGCTGTCTCTTTAACGGCTTGCCGTAATCCCGCTTTATCCTTATTGTAGAGTCCTCCTCTCATTATCAAGTTTTCCTCTACAGTCAGTAAAGTATCCAAAAGTCCATCCTGAAAAACAGCACCGATTTTGCTTCTAATGACATCATCATCTTTTCCAAGTTCAAGTCCATCTATGACTACATTTCCTGAATCCTTCTTCAAAAAAGTGCAGATAATGTCTATAGTCGTCGATTTACCTGCTCCATTTGGTCCCAGGAAAGCAAAAAGCTTGCCTTTTTCCACATAAAAGCTTATACCTTTTACAGCATGTATACTGCCATATGACTTAGATAATTCTTTTACTTCAATAATCTTATCCATTAATTCTGCTCCATAGTTATTTTAATTCAGCATATTTTAAAACATTCCTGCATAAATATATAACGAGTAATGTTATAGGTATGTTGCATAATGTCATTACCAAAAATGGAAGTACATACTGTGATAAAAGAAATAATCCTGATGTGCTTACCAGTATTGCTGCAATAACACCTGGGACAGCCATTATAAGAACGGAAAACAGGTAGAAAACGTATATAAGTGTTCTTGAGGATAATGTTCCGAATATCCTTTGAACAAGAATATTTCCTGCAGTATACATATATGAGAATGACAGCCTGGCCAGTATGAGTATGATGACATCATATGGCGTCAGTTTTAAGATAAATGCAAGCGCTATGTATAATATAACCGCTTCAATCAAAAATCCATTAAATGACTGGGCAATGCTATACAATATCTTTTTAAACGATGATTCCGGTACAAGATATATATATGGTTTGGCAAGTTCTTTTGAGAAACGGCCCATTTTGACCGATATCATCTGCATATATGTTGTATATGCAAAAATCGAAACTATTCCAAAATTTTTCATGAATATTGCAAATATTATTGAAATAATCATGAATACAATGGTGACTGGTTCCAGTATAAACCTTCTTGCTCTTCTTTCCTCCAGTTTGTGCTTATAATAAAATGCGCTTGCACCTTCTCCTTTAGTAAGACCGGTTTTACCGACCTTTACTTTGCCGACTGATTCAACTGCTCTGCCTTCTTTCTGTGCAGATGCAAGTGAATACTGCTCTTCACTTGTTTTTAGAACGTCTTCATAGTAGTCTTGTTTTGCATAAGAAAGCAGAATCGTCATACTAGTGATATATGCAACCGTTAAAACTGTACCAATAAGTATAATAGAAATATCATTTACTAATATGCCATTAATTATTCCGCCTATCCATCCTCCTGCAGGCATAAGCCTGAAAAATATGCTGTTACCTGCTGTTACGAGATTAGGAACCACATTGTTCATATCCTTAAGCAGAAACATGACCAGGCCTAATGCATATGCAATAATCATTCCGAAGAATAAAAAAGCAGCTATCTTCTTTTTCTTATCATCATAACTTGTGAAAGAATATATGACCATAGCTGTTAACTGCGCTGCAAATACAGATAGTGAGTAACCTAACAATATAAATATGAGCTGTATGAAGTTTACTCCAAAAACACTGTGCAGCCACGCATACTGGTACAATATGAAAAGCCCTAAAAGTAAGGATGTGCCAAGCTGCTGGAATAACCCGTAAAACAAGGCTTTCCTTGGATGTATAGGTGATGTGAACAAAAGATTCACATCAGGCATCTTAAACATTGTTGCCCCGTTTTTAAATCCATTATAAGAGATAAGGCTGAACATGACTATATATAAAGCTGTAATACCTGCAGTCAGTTCCTTTGGATCACGAAATACTGTATTCTCATCCACGCTCTTTTCTCCAGATATTGCTACAAAAACTATTAAGGCTAATATAACTATTGCATATATTAACCGGGCAGGATTATTGAACAGCTGCTTTATAATATTTTTTAACTTTTTAGTCAGAAGATATGCAATTGCGTTTGTTTTCATTTTTCCTCACTCTTTTTTTCAGTAATTTCAAAAAACAGTTCCTCAAGGCTTTCCTTGCTGCTGTTTAAACCATTTTCATTTACTTTTGTAGCTGCAAAGCTTCCATTCATCATTATATGAGCTACATCCCAATAATCTTCAACACTGTCAATCATGTGAGTACTAATCAGTATTGTGCGTCCTTCTTCTTTTAATTCTTTAAACATGGATTTCAAAACCTTGATAGCATGAGGATCCAGCCCTACTAAAGGTTCATCAAATACAATGACCTTTGGTTTATGCACAAGCGCACAGCATATTGATAATTTCTGCTGCATTCCTTTGGATAACTCTTTGCCTAATTTTGATTTCTTATCCCATAGTTCAAATCTTTCCAGAAGATTCTTCTCATATTCATCATCTCTGGTCTTAAATGCTCTGGCTATGAACTCAAGATGTTCCTCTACTGTCAGAAGGTCATACACAGCAGGCATTTCCGGTATATATCCCAGCAGCTGCTTTGCTTCAATGGACTTGTTATCGTAACCGTCTATCTTAATTTCTCCTTTAAAGCGCAATAAGCCGCTTATGCATTTAATGATAGTAGATTTACCTGCACCATTAGGACCGAGCAGAATTGCTATCTGTCCATCATTCACATGGAAAGATATATTATCGTTAGCCACCAGTTTTCCATACTTTTTCGTTACATTTAAAATTTCAAGCATATGCTTCCCCTTTTTGTCTATTCAAAATTCAAATTCGATAATTTATGAAAATACTTTATCACGTATGTATATACCACAAAATCAATTATTTGTAAATTATTATGCTATTTGAGTATATATTTATATGACAAAGTTAAATAAAAAGTACATTAATAATACAATGTATCAAATAAAGAGAGCCTTGCGTTCTCTTTATTTTGATCATTTCCTATATCCTTTTACTTTTTGCTATATTTTCCTACTATTGAATATCTTGTTTGTCTTTGAAGAAGCATATACTGAGGTTATCAGGTCGACAGCCCGCATACCGTCTTCCAACGATACATAAGACTGCCTGCCTTCAAGAAGGGCTTGAGTGAAATCTGTAAGCTGTTTTATATGTCCGCTTGCTTTTATAATATGGCTAGTTGCTGAATCTCCCTGCTCAATGTCTTGAGCTGTATAATCTTTTTCATCTTCTATGTACAGACGTCTTATGCGTTCTTCCTCAATAAGTATTGTCCCTTTAGTACCATGAACTTCTATGGTTTTGTTGTTTGCAGGAATCATTGATGTCGATGCTGTTATTGTTCCAAGAGAACCGTTTTTGAATTCTACTACTGCAACTGCATTATCTTCAACTTCTATGTTGTGAGTCAGAGTGCGGATATATCCATAAACATTCTTTACTTCCCCTATAAGGAAAAGAAGCATGTCTATGCCATGAATACCCTGATTCATCATAGCGCCTCCGCCATCCAGTTTCCATGTACCTCTCCAGTTACCAGCATCATAATATTCCTGGGACCGGAAGTATTTCATAGTGAGATTAGCCATTATGATGTCTCCAAGCTTTTTGTCAGCAATCATTTTTTTTGCTTCCCTTATTTCCTCAGAGAATCTTAACTGTGATATAACACTGCCAGTAACTTTATTTCTTCTAAATGCTTCTACTACATCTTTCGCGCTTTTTGCAGTCAGAGATAACGGTTTTTCAATAATAGCGTGTTTTTTATGCTCTGCTGCACTTATGGCTATCGATGCATGATATCCGCTCGGAGTACATATTGTTACCGCATCAATCTCGTCGCTCATCAATAGATGTTCTGTACTTTCAAAGCTTTTAATACCGTATTTATTTGCAAATCCCAAAGGCTCCTGCGCCGAGCATCCGCTGACTCCAATAAGCTTTGCGCCTTTTATCTGCAGGAGGGATTCCGCATGCGTATGCGCAATCCCTCCACAACCTATTATTCCGTATCTTATGACATCTTTACTCATTTCTTTTCCTTCTTGTCAGTATAGAAGAACCATCTTCCGCTTTCAGTTCCTCTTTTTTCATCACCTGCAAGCAGTTCCTTGTAATTCAGTGCTACCTTCTTAAAAGCATTTGCGTACATCTCGATATATTCAGGCATATAGTGCTTGAACCAAGGTATGGAATATACCTGCACCTGCTGTGATACTGTAATGCCTTCGTCCAGATTGCGTACATCTCTGTCTGTAAATGCTACTCTTGCCGGTTTATCATAGTTTAGTCCGTTATAATCCTTGAATATGTTATGCAAATGTAAAGCTTTATTCGCACCAGGCGTAGTCCCAAAGCCTTCTGCTCTTACTGCTTCACAGAATCTTTCAACTGAGAGCCCTTCAAGCTCTTCCGGGCAATAAAGACCATGTGGAGCATACCAGCCTGCCATGTTAGAACCATCTGACTCGTCAACCATGTGCGCTCTTACTCCTGGTACGTCTTTTAACAAGCTCCAGAAGTACTTCATGGCTTTCCTTATTTCAGCAGTCCTTTGATCATAATACTTCAGCTGTACTCTTGCCATTGCAGAACATGTCTGATTTACTCTTCCTTTAACTCCTGCCAAAGGCATTGAAGCATACTTCTGAAGATAATCGGTTGAAATATATTTGGAATTATTCCTCTCATAATGACAGTAAGCCATAGCACGGTCATACATTTCCTTATCGTCCGTAGCAAGCATACCCATTTCCCCAGCTGCCAAAGACTTACCGCTCATGATAGACATAGCAGCCACATGTCCGAATGTCCCTAACATTCTTCCTTTATACATACCGCCCTGGGCGTGTGAAACATCCTCAATTACATAAAGATTATGTTTTTTCGCAATCTCCATAATCGGATCCATATCAGCAGGATGGCCAAGGTAATGGACTACCATTATCGCTTTCGTTCTTGGTCCAATGCATCTTTCAATATCATTGGGATCAATACATAATGATGTAGGATGTATATCAGCAAAAACAACGGTTGAACCAAGATTAAAGGCCTGAAGACATGATGCCCAGTAAGTCTTGCTTGGGCAAATCATTTCGTCACCTGCTCCCATCTTGCATGCAAACATTGCAGCTTGAAGCGCCATTGTGCCATTGCAATATCCTATGGCATATTTTCTTTTCTGCCATTTTGCAAACTCTTTTTCAAATTTCTCTGTTACATCAAGGCCGCTCATCGCTCCTCTTCTTAACACATCAAGAACACCATCTTCATCTTCTTTAGTCACTATCGGCCATTTAAATAGCGATTCCGGAATCTTTGATTCGTCTACTGCGGGTTTCCCGCCAAATATTGCAAGTTCACTCATCACATCTATCCTCCTGTTTATATGAATGTATAATTCATATTACATATTATCCTCTTTTGCATTGTGTTTCTTTGCATTTTCCACTTACTTATTGACTGTTTCCATTCAGACATTTTTTCTGTACTGTCCCGGTGTCATTCCAATAATCTGTTTAAATGTACGGTTAAAATGGTTTACATTGTTAAATCCTGATTCATAACATATATTTATTATCTTTTCATCAGTGTTCTTCAGCATTTCTGAAGCTTTAGCAATTCTTAATCCCGTAATGTATTCCTTAAATGTTTTTGATGTAAGATTTTTAAACAGATAGCCGAAAAAAGAAGGAGATAATAAAAACATCTTGGCTACTGTATCTATATTCAAATCCTGGGTATAGTTCTCTTCTATATGCCTAATAGCTCCTTTTATTGCATCATTATGCCTTTCAAAGATCTGTGCGGATTTGCTTTTGCTGATGCTTTTTGTAAATTCTCTTCCTACTAGTACCAAAAGTTTAAGGAGCAGTGAGCGAATTATGAGATCAAATCCAGGTTCCCTGCTCTCATATTCCTTAAGTGCTTCATTAAATATGTTTTCTGTTTCGCACTGCATTTTTCCGACTAGATTAAGTCTTGGTCTTACTAAATCCTCTTCTACCAGAAAAGGCTCTATATATGCGAAATCCCAGAAAGATTCACCTTTTTTCAAGTCATTGAAAAATTCATTAATGAATTTCGGGTCAAATTCAAATTCAACTATAATAGCTTCGCTTGCTTCAACAGGTTCAATCTGATGTGGAACATGGGGAGGAATTACAAAAATATCGCCTTTAACAAGATCAAATCTCTTATCGTGAATGACATGGGTGGCCTTTCCACTATATACATAGTTTATCTGTATACACTCATGAGCATGAATATACAGCGTGCCATCTTCTGGATCATATTTTTTAATATAAAACATGAGATATCCATCAGGATTATCTTCTATTCTAAAAACCGGTATGCTGTTCAAATTCTTTTTTTCTGCCATTAGTCACATCTTACGACAAGCACGACATTTTCAACTGTTGTGATATCATCTATTACCTTTTCTTCTTTTGTCTTTTTCGGTATGCCAATTACAATGCTTAACCCGATATTTCCATATGTACCGCTTTTCGCACTCTGTACTTCAATATTTTCAACTGTGTACCCTGCTTTTGTTATATCCCTTATAGCAGAATTTATATTCCTGCTGCCTGTTACCTCCAGATAAATAT
>JAAYBX010000116.1 GCA_012729955.1 Clostridiaceae bacterium | reverse complement strand
TGACAAGTGTATTCTTATGATAAATCACCATGATTTAATCCTATTTTATAGTTACATTGCTTTATGTAATCAAATATAAGGGTAGTAGGATTTTCTGCGATTATTCCCACTCTATAGTTGCTGGCGGTTTTCCAGTTATGTCATAGACTATTCTTGTTATACCGTGGACTTCATTGGTAATTCTTGTTGATATTCTTGCTAATACGCTTTGCGGGATATGAGCATAATCAGCTGTCATGAAATCGCCGGTTACAACTGCCCTAAGAGCAAGCACATAACCGTATGTTCTTTCGTCTCCCATAACACCTACTGTCCTGGTATTAGTAAGAACTGCAAAATACTGGCTTGGTTTCTTTTTAAGCTTTCCTAATTCTGCTCTGTATATATAGTCAGCTTCTCTAAGCATGTCCAGTTTTTCTTTTGTTATCTCACCTATTATCCTTATAGCCAATCCAGGTCCCGGGAATGGCTGGCGTTCAGTTATAGCTGCAGGTAAACCAAGTTCTCTTCCTACTTTTCTTACCTCATCTTTGAATAATCCCCTAAGTGGTTCGACAAGTCCAGAGAAACCCATCTTTTCAGGCAGTCCCCCTACATTGTGATGGCTCTTGATGGTCGCAGCTTTTCCATTTCCTGATTCTATTACATCAGGATATATCGTACCTTGGGCAAGGAATTTTATTCTCCCTAATTTTAATGCTTCGTCATTGAATACTTCAACGAATTCCGCTCCGATTATTTTTCTTTTCCTCTCAGGGTCTGTTACTCCCTCAAGTTTCTTTAGAAATCTTTCGGAAGCGTCAACAGCTATAAGTTTCAGGCTCTTGTCTGCAAATGCCTGCTTTACTTCTTCTGCTTCATTCTTACGCATAAATCCATGATCTACAAATATACATACAAGCTGGTTGGGTACGGCTTTAGATATAAGGGCGGCACACACAGCAGAATCTACTCCGCCTGAGAGCCCTAATAGAACTTGCTCATTACCTACCTGCTTCCTAATTTCCTCTATTGCTGTTTCGATATAGTTTTTCATGTTATAGTCCCCCTTGGCATTACATATATTATACAGGAAATTTCGTATAATTGTCTTTCCTTTTAATGTATGTGTTACTTCAGGATGAAACTGTACTCCGTAAAGCTTCTTATCCCTATTCTCCATAGCTGCTATCGGACAGTCATTCGTACAGGCTGTCACTGTAAAGCCTTCAGGTATTTTGGTTATCCTGTCTGTGTGACTCATAAGAACCTTTAGATCATTGCTCACTTTTTCAAACAGAGGTGATTCTGATATTACAGTACCACTAGTCTGACCATATTCGCTGACTGGAGCACTTTGAACTGTTCCTTTAAGAACATATGCCATCATCTGCATCCCATAGCATATACCTAAGATAGGTATACCTGATTGAAGTAATTCCTTATCGCACAAAGATGAATCTGTTTTGTATACGCTTTTAGGTCCTCCGGTAGTTATTATCCCTATCGGGTTATATGATAAAATCTCTTTTGTTGTGGTATCACCAGATAATATTATGGAATATACTCCTAATTCTCTGACTCTTCTTGCTATAAGATCTTTATACTGCCCCCCAAAATCCAGAACAATGATAGTCTGCTTATCCTTCATATGTCTTAATTATCCCTTCTGCAACTTCCCTAAGTGTCACACGTCTATCCATAGCCTGTCTTTCTATATACTTATGAGCCTGATATTCATCCATTTTCAGATACTGTATAAGTACCCATTTCGCATGATTTACAGTCTTCATCTGCTCCAGTTTGCTTTCTAGCTGCTGATTCTTCCTTTCCAGGACTAGAAGCCTTTCCTTTGTGGCTATTGCCAGCCTCAGAGATTGCATAAAAACTGTTTTTGTGACAGGTTTTGCGACAACAAGTATACCATATGGCTCTAAAGAATATGCGATTTCTTCGTAATTTTCATTTCGCACAAGAAGCATTACTCCGCTGTCACTGCTTTGCGATATATGTTTGGCAAGCTCCGTTCCGAATTCATCTGGTAAAGGGGTGTTGATAATGACAGCATCAAAGGAACGCTCTATTAAAAGATTCCTGGTTTCATTGGCAGTTTTAGCATATGTCTTGGCATAAGTCATCTCATCACACAAAGTGCAGTTAAAAAAATCTATATGCCTTTCATTTG
>JAAYBX010000115.1 GCA_012729955.1 Clostridiaceae bacterium | reverse complement strand
TCTGCAGAGGCATTGAGAAGCTATGGGTATAAAGGCATTATCAAGGTTATGAGAAATGGTACAGAAATAAGGAAACCGGATAAGAAGAGTATAAGTTATGTAAAATCGCTTTATAACCTTAATAACATACCAGTAATTCTTTTTGTAGGGCAGATGAACTGGAAAAAGAATATTCAAAAGGTACTTGAAGCTGTCAGTTTGCTTAAGAAACGCGGCTATAGAACAGAACTTATATTAGCCGGGCAGGGACCTCATGTCGAAGAAATAAGGAAAAAGATTACTGAATTAGATATATCAGATATTGTTGAAATGGCAGGACATATTACTGATATTAATATCCTGGACGGATTGTATGGAGCAGCTGATATATTTGCTTTCCCATCCATATATGATAACAGCCCCATGGTAGTAAGAGAAGCTGCTGCAATGATGACCCCTTCACTTTTAGTTAAAAACAGCAGCGCAGCTGAAGGTATCATAGACTGGTACAACGGATTCCTATGTGAAGATAATTCAAAAGATATTGCAGATGTTTTAGAAAAAGCATTATTTAAAGAAAAAGACAAAATCCAGCAGATAGGCAGAAATGCGCAATCGACAATACCTGTTTCCTGGGACAGTATAATGGGGGATGTTGAAAAACGATATTCAGACCTTATAATGCAAAAAAAGAATAATAAAGATAAAAGAAAGAAAATACTTATATGAGTTATATCCCATCACCGTCTGAAGCAATGAGCATATTGAAAAAATATAATACACAGCAGTTCCATATACTGCATGCGGCTACTGTCGGTACAGTAATGAGGCATTTTGCTTCACTTTATGATAAACAGAATCAGGACTACTGGGAATCAGTAGGTATACTTCATGATATTGATTATGAACTCTATCCTAACGAGCACTGTTCCAAAGCTCAGATAATATTGAAAGATATGGATATAGAAGAAAATATGATTAGAAGCATAGCTAGCCATGGATATGGAATATGTTCTGATATAAAGCCGGAATCCTATATGGAAAAACTTCTTTATGCTGCCGATGAATTGACCGGACTTATATGGGCTACTGCACTAATGCGTCCATCAAAAAGTGTAATGGACCTGGAAACGAAATCTGTTTTGAAGAAGTTTAAACAGCCATCTTTTGCTGCTGCAATAAACCGCCAGGTAATACTTGACGGAGCAGGTATGCTGGATTTGGATATTGAAAAACTCATCTTCTTGACAATCGAAGGAATGAGAAAAATGGAGCAATAACAGCATAATAGGGGTATTGGCTGTTAAATAAAAATTATCCTTATGTTGCAAGGCATAAGGAGGATACGGGGAAGTTTATGAGTGGTAGTGAGAAGAAACGCCGTCTTGGTGATAGAAAAGACGCGCGTAGAATCAGGAACGACGAATTGGATGCTGTACACAGTCTATTTCCTTTCATCGCTCCAAAAAGAACAGAATCAGAAGTTTACATTAAACAGCAGATGGATGTTACCGATCTTGTTGAATATGTAAAAAAGATTAATGAAAAAGATCCTGACCATAAGATGACATATTTTCATGCTTTTGTCGCAGCAATTGCCAAAACTGTTTTTATGCGTCCTTTATTGAACAGGTACATCATGGCAAAAAAGTATTATGAAAGGAATAATATTATTCTTTCTTTTATTGCCAAAAGAAAATTTAAGGATTCGGCAGAAGAAATGCTGGTTTCATTGAAAGTAGACAAAGAACAGGATTTAACTGGTATATCCAGTTATATTTCCGGTGATGTAAAAAAGATAAGGGAAGCAGGAACAAATTCTATTGACGGGACTTTAAAGATGCTCCAGAAACTTCCCAGATTCGTTAATGGAATATTTATAGGAATAATGAGAATGCTGATCTATTTTGATCTCTATCCTTCAGAATTTCAAAAGGGCGACACAAACTATTCATCTGTCCTCATATCTAATCTAGGTAGTATTAAGTGTGATGCTCCATATCATCATCTTAACAATTTCGGAACGAATTCCGTGGTAATCTGTATAGGTCAGATACATAAACAGGAGATAATAACTGACACAGGCGATAAACAGATACGTGATGTTGTGAATTTCGGTATTACTCTTGATGAAAGAATAGCAGATGGCTTTTATTTTGCCAAAAGCGTAAGGCTTCTGCAGTTCATATTATCAAATCCAAATCTATTAGAAAGGCCGATAGGTGAGAAAATTGAATACGAAGATTAAAGCCCCATGGCTTCCAAGCTACAAAGATTTACCATTCAACTTGAACTATCCAGATATTTCCATGTTTGATATGGTGGAAAGGTCAGCAGAAAATACTCCAGATCTTAATGCATATGATTTTCTCGGAGTGAAATGCACATACAAGGATTTTGTAAAAAGAGTCCATTTGTGTGCAAAAGCATTAAAAAGTATTGGGATCAAGCAAGGAGATAGAGTAACAGTGTGTCTTCCTAACTGCCCACAAGCCCTTTTTATGTTTTACGGATTGAACCTTATAGGCGCACTGGGCAATATGATTCATCCTTTGTCTTCTGAAGGTGAGATAGAATTCTATCTTAAAGATTCAAAAAGCAGAGCAGCAATAACCCTAGATCAGTTTTATAGCAAATTTGAAGCTATAAAGCCGAGAGTAAATCTTGAATTGCTAATTATATCCTCCATAAAAGATGAGTTAAATGTTCCTCTTGCAATCGGATATGAGCTTACTCAGGGCAGAAAAATAAAGAAACTGCCTAAAGATGCTGATGTGCTCTGGTATAAAGATTTCATGAAAAAAGGCAAGAAATTCATTGGTGAATATACAGTCACACGTAAAGGTAATGATCCTGCAGTAATCCTGTACAGTGGCGGTACGACAGGTACGACAAAAGGGATACTTCTTTCAAATCTGAATTTCAATGCTCTTGCGATGCAGACAATGACAGCTGGAGACTGTATTACCAAAGGTCATGCGATGCTTTCAATAATGCCAGTTTTTCACGGATTCGGACTTGGCGTATGCATACATACCATCTTATGCGCATCATGTACATGTATTCTGGTTCCACGTTTCAATGCGGCTTCATATGCAAAATTGCTGAAAAAGAAGCGGCCGAATTACATAGCAGGCGTACCTACTTTGTTTGAGGCACTCCTAAGAAACCCATATATGGATAAAGTTAAATTAAGCTGTCTTGAAGGAGTGTTCTCAGGTGGTGATTCCTTGTCAATAGAGTTGAAGAGAAAACTGGATAAATTCCTTAAAGAGCACGGTGCGAAGGTCCAGGTCAGAGAAGGGTATGGTACTACTGAGTGCGTAACTGCAAGCTGTCTTACCCCGAAAGATTTCTATAAAGAAGGAAGTATCGGAATTCCTTATCCTGATACATACTACAAGATAGTAAAAGTCGGGACAACACAGGAAGTTGCATATAACGAAGAAGGGGAGATATGTCTATGCGGCCCGTCTGTAATGCTTGGTTACTGCAACAATGAAAAAGAAACTGCTGATACATTGAAGAAACATGATGACGGTTATACATGGCTGCATACTGGGGATCTGGGTAAAATGGATGAAGACGGCTTCATATATTTCTCTCAGAGGATAAAGAGGATGATTATAACTTCAGGATATAATGTATATCCCTCTCAGATTGAGAATATTATCGATGCTCATGAAGCTGTTTCAATGTCCTGCGTAATAGGTGTAAAAGATCCTTACAAAGTTCAGAAGGTTAAGGCCTTTGTCGTGCTTAAAGCAGGATTCGAGCCTAATGATCAGACAAAACAGAGCATATTGGAATACTGCAAAAAGAATATATCGAAATATGCCATGCCATATGAGATTGAATTTAGAAAGGATTTCCCAAAGACACTTGTTGGAAAGGTCGCTTACAGGGAATTAGAGCAAGAGGAATTAAACAAACAAGGAGCTTAATGCTCCTTTTTTACTTTTCTTTTGCCTATTTCTTTCTATCTGTCTGTCTGTATGTATGTCTGTATGTCTTTATGTATGTCTTTTCTATGAATATGTTTTATTATAATCCAAAAAAATTACTGTATCTGTGAAAAGTAATGTTATTAGCATTATGAAAGTTTTCAGGCTTATTGATTGCAGTCCTGCTAACAAAAACTATATCTTTGTCTTCTATAAACCAGTCAGGGTATTGCATGGCAGCCTTTTTTCTGTCTGATGTTTTTAAGACATCAGCAATATCTTTACAGAATTCCCAGTTAATAAGGTCTTTTGAGCGATATATGCTGAGTATCTGCCTCTGATTCCTGCATCGTTCATCTATCCTGTTACCCATTGCATAATAGAATCCGTCACCATTAGTCCTGACAACGAATTTGCTGTGCGAAATCGGAAGGTCTACTGCTTTTATAAACCGTAATGGCGCTGATATGTTTTCTTTATCAACTTCACACAGAATCGCAATCCTGTTCTGTATCAAGTTGCACCTAAGAATGTTGTAAAGTTTACCGTCAAAACCTTCCACAAGATTACCCTCAATGCAAACAGGATCTTCCTTTGCAATAATTCCTTCCATGTCTTTTGATATATGTAGAGGTTCAGTTATTGTCCAGTTGCCTTTGTCCATAATATCATCATTAATACTGCACGAAAGGGCATGTATAGAAAATTTGTGTTTCCATGTCCCATATTCTGCATTAAGCCATAGTCTGCCATCAGTGATAACTGTAGGCATGGGTGCTTTATGGTATCCTTTTGATCCTCCTCTGCTTCTTTCAAACAAACACACGGATTCTGACCATGTCAGTCCATTGTCACATGACTTATACAGCAATATATCCCCATACTCAGTGCTTATGCCGTACATATATATAATTCCTTTTATCTCAAAAAGACTACCCCAGAAGCATGGGGACAGTTGGCTTAAGTATTCCCATGTCTCTCCTTTATCAGTGGATTTAAAAAGCAATGTAAGGTTCTGAGCAGTATCTGACCAGTAAACATCATGAGAACAGATGTAAGTGTTTTTGTCAAGTTTTAGAATGCTAGGAGAGCATGTAGATCTGCCTGAAGGATAATAATAGAAATCATTTTTATGTATATAGTTAATGGTTTTGAATTTTTTCTTATTCTGATAAGGAGTAAAAAGCCTGGTGCATGATGGTTCGGTAATTCTTCCTGAGCTGTCTGTTAAAGAAAGACTCACAAAGTAATCATAGTTATTTATAAGATTATTAACAACAACTTTTGTGCTTGATTTATCAAGTTTCTTCTCAATCAAAGGCGTACTAATCCTTAGTGATTTTATGGTCATTGCTAGTTCATGTTCTGAACTGCATCTGTATTCGAATATTAGCCCTTTGTTTATAGGTTCCATTCTTGTTATTGTAATCATGGCTTCCTCCAGTATCCTAATTCCAATATTACCAGATAAGTTTATCTTATTCCACGTAATAAAAACATAAAAGAATAAATAAAGCTTGGTCAGTTAAATAAACATATATCGAAATATATTGCATTTCATAACTCAGATGGTATACTTGAATAGTTATGACTAGCTCATAAAAACTTACAAAGGAGAGCGTATATGTCTACAGGAATAAACTTTTGGGATATCAGCATATGGTCATTTTTAATCACGCTGACAATTCTTCTTACTGCTATGATGGTAGCTAATTTTCTAAGAAGAATCATTAAACCGCTTAGAAAATCTTTAATTCCAAGTTCCGTATTGGGTGGATTTCTTGTTTTGCTTGCAGATTTCATATTCAAGGAAATAACAGGTAATTCAATGTTTAATTCCGCCATACTGGAAGCCCTGACTTATCATGGCTTAGGATTAGGATTTGCAGCAGTTGCATTAAAAACAACTGATCGGAATATGGTTAATGGCAATAAGAAAGATATTTTGAATTACGGCCTGACAACGGTATCAGTTTATGTCCTGCAAGGTTTTATAGGGATTATAGCTCTTTTATTGATTGGATTTTTTGTATCAGGCACATTTCCTGCAGCCGGTCTTCTATTACCTATGGGTTACGGACAGGGACCTGGCCAGGCATATAACTGGGGACATACTTACGAAATCTTATGGGGGTTTGAAAATGGTACTAGTTTTGGACTTACACTTGCTGCTACAGGATTCATATCTGCCAGTGTAGGCGGGATTTTCTATCTTGAAAGGCTGAAGAAAAAAGGATTAGTAAAGACTGCTTATGAAAGCGAGTTAATTTCCTCTGAGGAAGAAGAAGAGAACAAGCCAGCAAAAGGGGAAATCCCATTATCAGAATCTATGGATAAACTTACAGTCCAAATCGCTCTAGTGCTCATTGCATATGCTTTGGCGTACATATTTATGTGGAGTATAAACAAATTCATCGAAACAGGTACACTGGGCAATTTCGGATCAAACACTCTACAGCCTCTTTTATGGGGATTCAACTTTTTGATATCTACAGTATTTGCTGTCCTTCTTAAAACATTTCTCAGATTCCTTAAAAAGAAGAGGATTATGAGAAGAGAGTATACATCAAATTTCATGCAGAACAGGATATCCGGATTCGCTTTCGATATAATGGTTGTTGCTTCAATAGCTGCAATTAAACTATCTGCATTTAAAGTCCATTCGTTTATTATCCCTATCATAATTCTATCAATTGTCGGCGGCGTGGGAACGTACATTTACTGCCATATTACTGCCAAGAAACTCTTTAAAGGGTATGAGTATGAGTCCTTCCTTGTCCTTTATGGAACTCTTACAGGAACAGCAAGTACCGGAATAATCCTTCTTAGAGAGATTGACCCTCAGTTCAAGACTCCTGCAGCAACTAATCTTGTATACCAGCAGTTATATGCGATTCTTTTCGGGTTTCCTGTGCTTCTGCTTCTTGGATTCGCTCCTCAAAGCACTGCTAATTTATGGATAACATTAATACTTCTGACAGTGCTTTTAATAGGATATACATTACTGCTTTTCAGAAGCGTAATATTCAAAAAGAAGAAAAAGAGTACTTGATTATACTAATTCATTAATCGAAAAGAAACAGAAGCGGGAAATTGCTTCTGTTTCTAGTTTGATATGAAGACAGGATTATCATTTTACAGCAAATAACTATCATTTCATTTGAAACCTGTATTTTTTGGTATATAATAATGTCAATAAGGGTTTTATTATACAATTTAATACAAGGGAGAAAAGTATGGAGGAAGTTAAGACATTTAATCGAAACAAATGGTTTTACTCTACAGGCGGTATAGGGCGTGATATGGCATATCAGCTTTTTTCAGCTTATCTGCTGACTTATGTCATGTTTACAAAGACTATAACTAATGCCCAGTTTGCTGCGATATCGGTGATAATGATAGTCTGCCGTATATTTGACGCATTAAATGATCCGATTATGGGCGGAATAATTGAAAATACAAAGATGAAGCTGGGGAAATTCAAACCATGGATTTTAATTGGCGCATTAACAAGCGCTATAGTCATGGTACTATATTTTTCCTCTCCATTAGAAGGCTGGCCTTTCGTAATCTTTTTCGGGTGTATGTATCTGCTTTTTGATATTACATTTACCATGAATGATATCGGTTACTGGTCAATGCTTCCATCTTTAGCAAAAGATCAGGCTCAGAGAGCAACTCTGACTTCAATGGCTAATCTTTTCGCATCTATAGGAGCAATAATCGCTTTTGCAGTAATACCGATTCTGACAAACGGGCCTAACGCGATAGGAGGTAATTCTATTACTGGATATATGGGAGTAGCAATTATTATTGCGGCAATATTTGCAGGTTGTCAGATAATGACAACTGTATTTGTGAAGGAAGCTCCTGTTTCATACAGATCTGAAGATGAAAAAATAGGACTCAAAGCAATGTTCCAGGTTGTCTTCAAAAACGACCAGCTGCTATGGACTTCACTTGTAATGCTGCTGTATAATCTTGGATCTTCACTTATAAATGTTTTCGGTATAATTTATGTTTATCTGTATTTCGGATACGATGGAATAAATATTACCTTGTTTGTAGGTGCATATGCTTTAGGGAACCTCTTAATAAACATTGTGTATCCGCAGATGGTCAAGCATATGACAAGAAAGCAGGTAGCGACCTTAGGCCTGATAGGAGTTGTCGTCGGCTATGGATTCTTCTTCATGGTAGGTGTAGTAATTCCAATGAATTATCTGCTCCTATGTGTTGCTGGATTTATTTTATCATTCGGCCAGGCAATGATATATATGGTGACAACAATTAATCTTACGAACTGTATAGAATACAATGAGTACAAGACCGGTAACCGTGATGAAGCTATAATTTTTTCTATACGCCCTTTTATGGCCAAGATGGGTTCAGCCCTTCAGCAGGGGATTGTAGCTGTCGCATATTTAGCACTTGGTATAACAGCAATAACCAATGGTATATCTGAAGCAGAAAGAATGAGTAATATGGGTCTTATCAATGCCGAGCAGAAAGTCAGTATGATAGACCAAGCATTGTCTCTAGGAACAGAGTCCATTAAAATGAATTTCAGGATATTTATTGTAGTAGTCCCGATAGTATTAATTTCCTTAGCATATATCGTAATGATGAATAAGAACAAGATAGACGAAAAGGAATATGATAAAATGATATCTGAGATCAGTAAAAAGAATAAACCTGAATAGATAAAACATGTTTTCATTAAAACAGCTTCTCAAAAGAAGCTGTTTTTTTGTGCAAAATGGGATAATATTAAAATAAGATAAAAATATTTACTAAATTGCAATATTGATATTGCAATTATGCAATTTCAATTGTATAATTCGGAATAATTTATATTAACTGATGCATTAATGAAAGGAATGAAAGTAAATTATGCAAAAAGACACAAATCCTATACTTCAATTCTCAGATAAGACTAACCTTCTCGAGCAGTCATCTTACAAATACCAGCTGCAGGACAGGGAATCGCCAAATTTATACAGATATCTGTATGACTACAAATCTGTGCCTAAAGTACCTTTTAATCACAGAAGCGTACCTATGAATATGCCAAAAGATATATGGATAACAGATACCACATTCAGAGACGGACAACAGTCTACCTCTCCATTCAGCGTTGAGCAGATTGTACATCTTTACAAGCTTATGCATAAGCTTGGCGGCCCTAAAGGACTTATAAGGCAAAGTGAATTTTTCATATATACAGAAAAAGATCGTAAGGCCGTCGAGGAATGCATGAGCTTGGGGTATAAGTTTCCTGAAGTCACTAGCTGGATAAGGGCTAATGAAAAGGATTTTGATATTGTAAAGGGTCTTGGCTTAAAAGAAACTGGAATACTGGTGTCCTGTTCGGATTACCACATCTATAATAAGATGGGTCTAACAAGAAAACAGGCAATGGATAAATATCTGGGGATTGTGAAAAACGTGCTGGATAAAGGCATTAAGCCGAGATGCCATTTCGAAGACATAACAAGAGCGGATTTTTACGGTTTTGTAGTACCTTTGGCATATGAACTCACCAAACTGTCAGAAGAGGCCAAAATGCCGATTAAAATAAGAGCATGCGATACTATGGGATTTGGAGTAAGTTATCCAGGTGCTGCAATGCCAAGAAGCGTTCAGGGAATAATATATGGAATAATGCACTATGGCGGAGTAAAGAGCGAACTGCTGGAATGGCACGGGCATAATGATTTTTATAAAGTAGTAACAAATGCGTCAACCGCATGGCTGTATGGCGCTTCAAGTGTAAATTGCTCATTATTGGGAATAGGTGAAAGGACCGGTAACTGTCCTCTGGAAGCAATGGTTATCGAGTATGCTTCACTAAAAGGGACTACTGATGGTATGAAGCTTCCCATAATTACAAAGATTGCTGAATACTTCGAAGAAGAAATAGGTTATGAAATACCTCCAAGAACTCCTTTTGTAGGCAGAAACTTTAATGTTACCAGAGCCGGAATACATGCAGACGGCATGCTTAAAGATGTCGAGATTTATAACATATTTGATACAGAAGCATTACTTGACAGGCCGGCTACTGTAGCTGTGGATTCTCACAGCGGATTGGCAGGAGTTGCTCACTGGGTCAATTCATACTTTAGGATCAAAGACAAAGAATTAGCAGTGAAAAAGACAGATACTATTGTTACAAAGATAAAAGAAGTTGTAGATAAGGAATATGCAAATGGCAGGAATACCGTTATGGGAGATTATGAACTGGAGAATATATTAAAGCAGATTGATTACGAAGAGTATGAAAAATTGAATCATAGACACATTAAAAAGAAGAAATAAAAAATGAGAGGCTGAATGCCTCTTTTTTTATAGCCTGCGTCTTATACCTTTAATCTGCAGTTTGGGAATTCTGAAAATTCGGATTTGGAAATTTTGCATATAAATGTGTTGACAAACATAAGTCAAGCAATTAGAATGATAAAAGACTTCGTTTGGTCATGGTGGGTATAGCTCAGTTGGTTAGAGCGCTAGGTTGTGGCCCTAGAGGCCAAGGGTTCGAATCCCTTTATTCACCCCATTTTGAGATGATGGGATGTAGCCAAGTGGTAAGGCAACGGACTTTGACTCCGTCACCCGTAGGTTCAAATCCTGCCATCCCAGCCAGTCGTAGGGGACATTAGCTCAGGCGGTAGAGCACTTGACTTTTAATCAAGGTGTCCGGAGTTCGAGTCTCCGATGTCTCACCAAAAAACCCC
>JAAYBX010000114.1 GCA_012729955.1 Clostridiaceae bacterium | reverse complement strand
GGCAATAGCTTCAGCAGCATGTCCAAATGTGTAATGCTTGAAAAGTACTGAGTTTACACCTAATCTTATCATCTGGTTCTTCCTTTCAATTGAAAGATTACTAACAAATGAATTATATATTAGCAGGGTTAAAAATCAACATCAAAAAGACTTATTCGGCTAATTTGCACAAAACAGGTTTTACATATTGGTTACCTTTCTTGTATATGATTAAGGTATAATAGAAACATATGCGGATGGGGGTTTAGGAATATGAAAAAACCGGAATTGTTTTTACTTGGAGTAGACGGAGGAGTCACTTCATATATCAAAGACCAGATAGGCAGAGGAAAACTGCCGAATCTTAAGAAAGCTTTTAATGAAGGATGCGTCCTTACCGACTGCCGACCTGCATATCCTTCAATCTCCGCTACATGCTGGGCTACTATACAGACAGGTGCAAGCCCGCATATTCATGGAATAACCGATGAGAACATACTGCTTGAAGGTTCGTATCCTGATAAGTTCGTATCAGCATATCACGGGGATTACCTTATGGCTGAAAGATTCTGGGAATCTGCGGCAAAAATCGGAAAAAAATCACTTATCGCAGATTTCTGTGTATCCGGACCGGCAAAATCCGATCTGGTTTATCAGATTGGAGGCATAGGCAGTGTTGCTGACCAGAGAGCTCTAAAGACAGAACAGACCATGAGGATGGAAAAAGAGATTTCCGAACAGCTATATGTTTTTCATGCTGACACAGATGATTTTTTCAAAATGCCTTCATCCGATAAGCTGACTGCATCAGGTAAATGGCAGCCTCAGATCAAGCTTATGCAAAGCAGATATGACATAACCGACAAAGGGTACTACAGGTTATGTGTAGAAAAGAAGAATAATCTGGAAAATCCTTTTAATATAGAAACATTTTACTGGTATATGAGCATATATGAAAAAGGCATCAGGATAGCAGTATCGGAAGAAGATATGGATGCTTCGAAATATTATGAGATACACATGAACTGTTGGTCTGAAGTCATAAAAAGGACTCTTAGCGATGATTTTGGTTTGGGAGCATACAGATTCAGAATCAAACTTATTAAAGCAAACGACCAGGGAGGTTTTATGGTATTCATTACTTCAGCTGTGAATATGCATAATGCATTATCCCCATACCCTTTTGCAAAAAGAATCGACATGATTGATGAGATATGTTCTTCGAACAGTTATGGGCATTTTTTTACTAAAGAAGGGAATATAGATACAGCATTCGAGCTGATACATTTCAAGAATGAGTGGTTTAAAAAAATCATACTGGACACAATGCATAATGATCCGGTAGATATTATGGCTTTTGTGCAGGGATATACTGATACTGTAAATCATGTATACAGAAGCGTGTTTGAAAAAGTGCAGAAAGCGACCTTGGAGCAGACTGAAACTGCGGAATACGCATATAATAAAGCATATGAGATGCTGGATGATTTCGTCGGATGGCTATATGAAAATGTAATAGGCGAGGATACTGTTTTTATGATAATTGGGGATCACGGAGCAGTGGGATTTAACCGCACTGTACTTGTCCATGACTAT
>JAAYBX010000113.1 GCA_012729955.1 Clostridiaceae bacterium | reverse complement strand
AGAAATTGCTTTCCATCATATCTATTGTAAAATTAGGCCTATGATGGCTTTCGATGTATGAAAGCGCATTACTCATCAGCTCTAAAAGTTTTTCATTCTTATAATACCTGCTGTCTTTGCAGTAATATCCTGCTGCTAAAGTGTCTAAAGACGTACTGTTCAGCCCGTGTGAAGCATATCCGTGAGCATTTTTAAATGCACGGATGGTTTCATCATACTGGCCAAAAAACCAGTCAATTGATGCCTCATTGCTTTTTACATTCCCTAAATAATGTCTCTTCATAAAATCTTCATTCGGTGAGCATTGCTGCACCTACTACTCCTGCATCATTTCCCATTTGTGCTATGACTAATGTTGATGAAGGTGTTTCCTCCCTCGTGTATTTATATTTTTGTATATAATCCTTTAGCGGATGCAGCAGCCTTTCTCCTTCATTGCATACTCCTCCACCAATGGCTATAACCTCAGGCTGGAATATGTTGATTATATTTACCAGCCCTTCTCCTATGTACTTTATGTATGTATCACATACATCCTTTGCTGTCTTATCTCCCATTCTTTCTGCTTCAAAAGGTGTCCTGGCGCTGATATTATCAAGATTATTTCCACATGCCTGCCATATCTTTGATTCTTTGTTAAGAAGAGCTGCCCTTTTCGTCTGTGAAATGAGAGCGGTCGCTGAAGCATAAGCTTCATAGCATCCGTTTCTTCCGCATGTGCATGGCTCGCCGTCCATAACAAGTGTGTGATGTCCCAGTTCGACTGCAGCAAAATTAAATCCGCTGTAAACCTTATTATCTATGACAACTCCGCTGCCTACACCTGTACCGAGAGTTATGGTTACAGAACAATATGTTCCTTTGCTTGCTCCGCAGACGCTCTCTGCAAGTGCTGCGACATTAGCATCATTGTCTATATATACAGGAAGATCAAAATATTTTTGCAGCTCTTTCCTTATATTCACATTCCTCATCCCAAGGTTATTGTTATATATAAGTATACCGTTGGTCTTGTCAGGTGTTCCAGGGCATCCTACCCCTATCCTGCATATCTCATTTTCACCAATACCGGCTTTTATAATAAGCTTTTTGCACAGGTCTGCCATGTCTTTTAATACAGCTTCATACCCCCTTTCACTTTTTGTCGGTACTTTGTCTTTAACTATTATCTTACCGTATTCATCTACTATACCTGCCTTGATTGCAGTGCCGCCGAGGTCAATTCCTATACTATACATGTTTTCCTCCCTATAACACATATTGCAGCACTAAAGCGGCTGCAACAAACTGAATATATACCATAAATATGGCCAGGTCAACCCTTCCATATTTTAACTCGCTTATGCTTGTACGTCCTTCCGACCCATGATAACATCTTGAATCCATGGCTATCGCCAGGTCATCTGCTCTTTTGAATGATGATATGAAAAGAGGTATGAGGATTGGTATAAAACTCTTAGCTCTTTGAATAATATTCCCTGTACCTATGTCAGCGCCACGGGCTGCCTGGGCTTTCATTATCTTTTCTGTCTCTTCCATCAAAGTAGGTATGAATCTTAGCGCAATGGATATCATCATAGCTATTTCTGCTGTCGGGACCTTAAGATATTTTAAAGGAAGCATCAGTTTTTCTATGCCTACTGTCAGTACCAAAGGTGTTGTTGTGTATGTCATAAGGGACCCAGCGGATATTAAAAGCAGTATTCTGGCGCTTATAAGGGCAGAGGTTACAAGACCTTCTTTGGTTATAGTTATGAATCCAAGCGTGTATATAGGAGTACCTGTTGAAAAGAAAATATTCAACACCATCGTAAATATGACAATATATATTACAGGCTTGAGTCCTTTTATCGCATACCGCAAACTGATTCCTGATATAAGGAAAGCGGTTATTACAAATACAGCGCTAAGAAGTAGGGAATAAAAAGAATCCAGTATAAGCAAAAGGACCATAGTAAGAATAGTTATAGCTATCTTCAGCCGCGGATCGGCTTTATGTATAACTGATTCTCCTGGTATGTATTGCCCTATAGTGATTCCCTGCACTTTAGTCTCCTTGTCCAATCCGATAAATTATATCAGAAAATCATTTTGATATACAACTTATGTGCAGCTTGGGTCGTTTTTTCTCTCTTTGCGTGCCAGATATCTTTTTCTTCCCATTTCCCAGTCGCATCTTTCTTCTTCTGTCTCAATTACTAAACCGGGTACTTCCACAGGCCTTTCAAATTCATCCAGTGCTACCATTACAACATATGCTATGTTTATCAGCTTTTTTTCGCTGTTTAGCTCCTCTACAAAAGACTTAACGCATACTTCCATGGAGGTTTTCCCGACATATGTTATCTTTGCTGTGAGAAGAACTGTATCATTAGCGTAAGCCGGTCCTTTAAATTCCAGCGAATCAACTGCTACTGTGGTGACATTGCGGTTTGAATGCCTTCTTGCTGCAATTGCAGCAGTTACATCTATCCATTCCATCATCTGCCCGCCAAAGAGTCTGGAGTTGCCGTTTAACGTACATTGAGTGAGTATCTGTGCTTGTTCAGTGTATGAATCCTTTACGTGTTTTTTCATCATTCTCTCCTATTCATTATATAGTTCTTCTGCTGTTACCGTCTTGAAGCACAATCCTTCTTTACTCTGTTTTACAGTCATCATGCCCGATTTTGTTATACTCATATTGATTATATCCCCCTGTGGGAGCCTCTGGATAGTTATCTTGTCCACAAGACAGTCAAGGGTAAGCCATTTCCTGGAAATCCCGCTCATAATATACTTCTGCTTACCTGTCTGGAGTTCTGTTACCTTATCAAATATATTCTTGCTTACTAATCCGTCTATATATGAAATAATATTATCTGTATCCCAAAACCGTCTGCTTAGTTCATAACCGTTCTTTTCACCAAGCATATATGCAGCTGCTGCCGCATCAAGAACATACTTTTTCGTTATAAATTCTGAAATTCCAAGTGCCGCTTCCTCTCGGGTTAAAGGCGCACCTTTTTTCTTGACTTTATCCACAATAGCAAGCTGCATTATTTCAAATATTACGACCTCTTTTGCGCTTAAACACAAGTTGATAGGAGGCGTATCTATAAAATCCATATCCTGAAGAAAGTCTTTTCTTATCTTTATTGCAAGATCCTGTTCGATAATAGGAGTCTCCATAGTAATTATGCTGTGATCGTTTTTAGGCAGCAGTCTGAGCCAGAAACCTTTTGAAAAACAATAATGTGCAGCAGCCATGTCTATTGCATTGCAGCTTATCACTGAAACAACTTTCTCTGGACTTAATATGGCTTCAGCTATACGCAATCCTGATGAAGTAATAGTTCCTTTTTTAACAAGACCGAGTTTAGACAATTCACTTTTTGCCTGATTGAATGAAGTCCTGTTATTTATATCAGGATCATATACCGCCTGGGATATATTATTCTGTTCGATATTTGATAAGCTTATCAACGCAGAGTAATCATATGCGCTTAATATATAGAACATTATCCCTCCTGCCAGTCAAACAGGCTTCTTACTACCAGTGAGGTATTTTCATACCTGAACGTAGCGGTCTGTGCCTGTTTTACTGCTCTTTTTGTAGAGCATACCAGATATCTTGACAAATATTCATTGTCTTTGTCAGTTATGGTTCCGGAAATAACCCTCTCATACAGACTGTCCAGTTCATCTGATTTTATTACAGCACTGGAAAAAGCTTCTATCGACTGTAAAGATAATTCGCCTTCTTTTACCATATTTCTAAACTTTTCTCCATATCTTCCATTAATAGCATTCCTATATGCTGATTGGGAATCATTTATTGCATCAAGTACTAATGACATTATACCTCTCATATGAACAGACGGGCTTGCAATTACCCCTGCTTTCGTATTCTCCAGAGCAAACGCATTAGCTAATTCTATAAATGCGCTATAAGGAGTTTTTGAAGCAAGACTATTAAAAACATAATTAGCATATACTATCTTACCTGTCGTATTAGTAATGACTTCACCTCTTTGCTGTATTCCATATGTGTCATTATTGTATCCTAATGCTGAAAGATTTTTCATTATACCGGAAATACTGTTTGTGTAGCTATTTATCGAAGATTCTATAGCATTTCCATTTTTTGACTGGATAGTATGGTCTTTGCTTTTAGATAATGTCTTAATCAATACCTCTCTATATTTAGGCCACCCTGCCTGAGAAGCATTGGAGAATGTATCATATAAGCTTACGAGATTTTCAGAAAAATCTGATTCTGAACGTACATCAGGATACTGTTTTACTGCCGCTTCTTCTTTTTTTAAAGGTTTTTTCGCAACTTGCTGCGCAGTGTTCTTTCTCCTTTTCAATGTTAATGCGCCAACTGATACTGTCGCACACAGCATAGATGCAGAGACAGTAACTAGATTAGATAGAACTGTACCAAGTGGTTTCAGATGATCATACTTGCTCCCGTCACCTACAAACCATGTAAAGAATCCGTCAACAGGAGTTCTCTGAAGCCTGTATATGTACTCGACCCTGCCTCCAAACGAAGCTTGAATTGAAATTGTCAGCTTGCAGTTATTCTTGTTTAGCATGTCATATAGCTCATAATAATTCAGTATTCTCAAAAAGAATGCTGTATACTCCTGTTCATAATTAATAAACATACCTTCAGTGGAAAAATCACGGCTTCCCTGAAAATACTCATTAACCTCCGGTTCTTTGGAATTTGGTTTGTATGTTATGAACATAGCAGAGTTAAGATGTGTTTTCAATGCTGTCGCTTGATCAGAAGTGTAAACCATCTTCTGCTCAATAAGAACCTTTGTCTCATCTCCAGCATGTATTTTTTCAGGTAGCGTATTCCAGAAGTATTCGATAGTATAATTAGAATCTACTGAATTATGTTTGCGAATGTAACCGTCAGATACATAAGTATTTTCATTTGGATTATTATTGGTATCCGGATCAATCAGCTTGATATCCTGTAGTATCCATATACCCCTTACCTCGCTAGTTTCAGGCGCTGCTAAAGAGTTTAATGGTGAAAACAGCATAATGAACACTAAGATAACCGGAAATATCCTTCTGAAATTAGACTTATGCAAAATAATGAATTCCACAAATTTCATTACAAGAAAAGATATGACAAGGAAAAGCCCTATGTAATATGAGATAAATGAAGATCTGAATACGAAACTGAATATCGCTAAGAGTATGCCTGTCACATATCCTCCCATAGCCTTTATAGTTATATCCTCGCTCATAGTATTAGAAAACACCCTGTTAAAGGTATCCCATGTGACTCCGGATTTCCGTCCGACCGCTCTTAACAATATAACTGACACCATTAATGATATTATACTTTTTGTCCAGGTATTATCACCTGTGAGCATATTGTACCCTATAAAGGACAAACCCATGCTTAGGACAAACATATATATATCCTTCATATTTTTAAAATGAAAGGATTGTGTTATAAATGTCTTCGCTCCTGGAATTATACCCCTAAAAGGTTTCTGCAACGAGTAGAGAGGAGTCATAAGAAGAACAATGAAATATGCATATACCATCTTACCTGCTATACCGCCAATAAGCCCTAGAAATCCTCCGTTCATTCCAGCATCTGAATATGTGAAATACGAAAGCATTCTTAAAAACACTGTATCTACTCCAATAGAGATAAGCAGGCTCACAACAATCCATACTATAGCAATTACAAACACTGGTATAAGGTATGGAGTCCTTCTGAATCCTTTTCTGAGATCCATTAATATAGATTTTATGCCTTTAAGACCAAGCCTGTTCTTGCTTGTTTCAAAAGGCTTGCTGTATTGCATAATATTTTTGGCAAATGAATACTCGTAAACATTGGTAGTACCAATAGGCGTCCCACACTTTCTGCAATATTTAGCTTTATCTGAAACGTGCAATCCGCAGTTTGGGCACATCCTGGCCAATTGTCTTTCCCCCTCATTCAGAAATGATTTTATCATAATATGCCGCGTATTTACACATAAAGCGGTTTAGAATATAATAAACGGACAGAATAGGAGATGAAATGGCATCACGGACAAAACAGTTAGCATATACAGGAATGTTCACAGCAATAATAGCTGTTATGTCCCAGCTTGCAATACCAATGCCATCAGGTGTTCCTGCAACACTGCAGACACTGGCTATAGCTATAACAGGCCTGATGCTTGGTGTTAGAACAGGTACTATATCTGTAGGGTTATACATTACAATAGGTGCTATAGGCCTTCCAGTGTTTTCAGCTTTCAGAAGCGGATTCGGAACACTCTTCGGAGTAACAGGCGGATTCATATTCGGATTCATACCCTTTGTAATACTCTGTGCTCTTGCAAGAAATATGAAGAATAAGATAGTTGCAGTATCAGTGTGCGTCGCAGGTTTGATGCTTTGTCATCTGACAGGTATCATACAGTTTATGATAGTATCAAATACAGCATTCATTCCGACAGCTTTGACTGTATCCCTGCCTTACCTTCTAAAAGACGTTATATCCTGCATATTAGCCTATATCATATCCATACAATTAAAGAAGGTTATAACTGTGGACTAACAATATATCCTGCCGCTTTGGTTGTTCTGAATTTATAAAAGAACATACTTTATCGTCCCGCATTAACAGCTAATTATACAACTGCTGATGATACTACTATTACTTTTGTTAACATAGAAATAATTAAAACTATTGCCAGTATTATTCTTGTTTTTATCTTTATATACTTAAGCAGATATAATATGTATTAATTACCTGGTTACTGTCGTCTCACATTTATATACCCCATCATCAGATACATAACTTATGGTAGCCGTGTTAGGACCATCACCTACAGTGGAAAAATTATAATACAAGTTGAGTGGCTCATCTCCTGTTTTTAAGCCTGATATAGTAATTTTATTTGTATCAGAACTTTTAACTGTTCCGTTTGGTACTTGAATATATTTTCCATATTGATCATAGGCATATACATAAACATAATCACTAAAATAAGGAGCTGACATGTATATATGTGTTAACCTCGGAGCTTCACTTCTAAGGCTGACTGGCGTAATATTTATAACATTACCATTTTTACCAATAACCTTAATATTTGCTGTAGTATCTACAATAATAGGTTTTATTACTGTTATCTCACCTTTTTCTTCTAATATTTCTATATTATTGCCATCAGACTCATAACTAAAAGCATCTGGTAGAGAAACATCGTTTGTAGATTGTAATAGCACATTTAGTCCACTTGCAGTTACTCCACTTATTGATATTTTAAGATTATGCTCTTCTGATATAGCTCCTGCATACATATTGT
>JAAYBX010000112.1 GCA_012729955.1 Clostridiaceae bacterium | reverse complement strand
AAGTATTATTTCACAGACCATACAAGATGAACTGATAGATGCTTAGAAAGGATTTAGCATGATAAGTAAAAATATAGCAATTTCTAATCGATGGATCATCCTTTTAGGAGGTTTCCTGCTTTCATTAATGGGAGGGATGAGTTATTCCTGGGGTTCATTCATAATACCTCTGGTAAATAATTGGGGATGGACTACTATGCAGGCAACTCTGCCCTTTACTATAATGATTATTGTTTTTGCTCTGACAATGATACCAGCTGGCTGGATACAGGATAAAGTAGGCCCGAAAAAAGTAGCTGTATGGGGTTCAGTCCTATTTTTTATCGGATATGCTTTGTCAGGTATGCTTAAGTGGATACCAAATCCTGCCTGGCTTGTTTTTGCGTATGGCTTAATTGTTGGAATTGCCTGCGGACTTACTTATTCATGTATCGCTCCGGCTGCACGTAAATGGTACCCTGACCATCCAGGATTTGCAGTCTCCGCTTCTGTGATGGGATTCGGACTAGCTGCTATCGTGTTTTCACCCTTAAAACGAATAATGATTAATTTATGGGATGTTAATGGAACTCTTATGGCTTTATCAATATTTGTATCTTTAGTTTCATTAATAGGCGCATTGATCATTCAGAACCCGCCTGATGGTTATACTGTATTCACTTCAAATATTTCCTCAAAAAAGATAATAAAAAAAACTGCTGCTCCAGTTGAAGATATTCCTCCTAAACAGTTTATTAAAAGAAAAGAATTCTACATTTTGTGGACTTCACTCGCTATGGTTATAGGCGGAGGGCTGACTGCAATAGGGCTTATACCAGCATATGCAGAGGTCGTATTACAGCTTAGTCCCGCAGTTGCGGCTTCAGCAGTATCAGCATATGCCTTAACAAACGGATTTGGAAGACCTGTTATAGGATTACTATCTGACAAGTACGGAACTATGCGTGTAATGGTTATAACTTATACAATCCAGGCTGCTGTATTTATTGCCTTACCATGGGTCGCTGTAAATTTATGGCTTCTTATACTCTGCTCTTTACTTTTAGGAATAGGATATGCAACGACTTTTGCACTTTTCCCAGTACTTGTCGCATCAGGATTCGGTTCAAAATACCTTGGAATAAATTATGGACTTGTATTCAGCTCATTTGGAATCGGTGCTCTGACCAGCCTTCTTGGTTCCTGGCTTCATGATATTACAGGTTCATATTCTCCTGCTTTCATTCTGGCTGGAGTAACTACAGTAATAGGGCTTCTATTATTGGTTATCCTTAGAAGAGAAAAGATAAAGTAGGAGTATAATTAGATAACTATTTGTGAACATAAAAGTGCTGCTTTATAGTAAAACACAAAAAGCTCAACGACTTTTCGTGTTACTGATTGATTTGATAATAACCATTTTTGTTTGCTTAAATAATCTATGTAAAGATATACCATCAAATGATTATGTAAGATAGTCAGATTGATAGTTATATTCCTCATTTTTCCTTTAACTATCAATAGTAAGTATCTTTTCATCTTCGAACCGTATTCCTGCTGTTGCTGCGAGGCCAAGAAGTGACTCAAATGCAACCTAAAAGTGATTATACTTGATGACCTTTATGCTTTTTATATTTATACTGTTTTATTAGATTTATTGCTATTAGAATGGCAATATATAGCGGAATCATAACTAGTAATATTGCATAAAAGTCTCGTACTGCATTATATGATGTTGTTACAAATCCCTTGATACTCAAATGACCTAATATGTAGGATACCGGTAAAAAGAAAACTTTCATCGTAATATCAAACACTTTCTTATTACGGTACATTGTAAGCATAAATAATCCACAAACCGCAGCAAAGATTAGAGCAATAAGTGCATAATAAGCTAATACCAATCTTGGCAGTGTAATGATCCCGCCGCTTGGATGCATATCCTTACCATACAGCAGTATATCTTCACTTCCATCTGCATTGTAATAATATACAGCCACAACATTTTCGCCATTTGGATTTAGAACAGTATTGCCAATATTAGATTTTTTCATATTTCTATTCCATATGCTGTTCCATGTAGTAATATCATAGACAAAACCTGTGTTGTCCCCTGTCAGATATTTGCTGATGTCATAGCCATATACGGAATCATCAAATTTAACGAGTACTGAACCATTACCGATCTCATTTATTATTACACTTCCCTCACTATATTGAATATATTCCGGAGCAGTCAAAAAACTAAATGCTACAACAAAAAGAATCATCGAAAGCAATACGGAGAATATTGCTATCTGAATTTTCTTCTTGAGCAATGTTGATCTTATCTTTATTAAGGGAGAAGTATCCCTATCTACTGGCATTCCATTAGTATTACGCATTTCATTCAGATGATCTTTACATTTCTGACACTGTTCAATATGTTCTTCAACTATAATACGCGAGTCACCGCTAAGCATATTTTCTAAATATAGAGGCAACAAATCTTTAATAACATTACAAGTAACTTTCATCTATAATCCCTCATTTCTTCCCTAATCTTATTTCTGGCTCTGTGGAAAATAACACAAGCCCAATTATCTGTTTTACCAAACAGACTGCCGATCTGCTTAAAACTCAACTCTCCAAAAACTCGTAGTGAAACCACTTCCTTATATGGCTCAGGTAAGTCATGGAGAATTTCATAAATTCTCTTCGACTCTTCAAATGAAATGACCGATTTTTCTATATCAAAATCATCTTCTTTTTCAGGCAATGAATCTAGTTCTATCAGGTTCTTATTTTTCCTCAAATATGAGTAATATGAGTTTTTGGCTATTTGGAATAGCCATACTTTGATATCACAATTTCCTTTAAAGCTTTCGATGGAATTTATTGCTTTTATAAATGTTTCAGAAGTTATATCTTCTGTAATATGTTTATCTTTTGATAGACTATATGTGAAGAGGTAAACATCCTTAAAATAGTTATTATAAATCTCTTCAATCTCTGTCACTTTGCACCTCCTACCTATAAGACGCACTGAATCTAATAATCTTACAATGAAATTAAAATATTTTCACGATGTAAATAATCCTTGACCTTAGAAAATATTCCGGATAAGCATTTATCTCTATTCTATAATTCCTCTAATCTAACTCCAATAAAAATCATGATTCACACCCTTACCATAATACCACGCACTCAACATTGCTCGAGCGTCTATTATTTATGTCTGTGTCCATGGGAGCATTTTAATGGATGACAACTACTTTGTACTCTCTGCGATATCCATACTGGGTTCCTGTTACTATCAGATTCAAATCTAGCATCCTTTTATACTTGCCATTTCTATAGTTAAGTCGATATTATTACGCTGTAATCATATTTTTCCTGACTTAACTATCATTAATTAATATAGCCATGAGGTGACTATTTTGAAAAGAAAAATAGATGAGAAGCTTATTGTTTGGAAAAACAAAGGTACTGATAGAATGCCGCTCATAATAAATGATGCAAGACAGGTAGGTAAACCTACACTCTTAGGCAGTTTGAAAAATGCTATTTAAAAATGTCGTATATGTGAATCTTAAAACCAATCTGACTATTGCATCATACTTCAATGATAATATTACACCTGAGAAAATCATACGATATCTGGAGTCATCTGCAGAAGAGAAAATAATACCTGGTGAAACCTTGGTCATCTTTGATGAAATACAGTCTTGTGAACGTGCCTTAGCATCTCTTAAGTATTTCTGCGAAGAAACTCCTGAATTCTATATTGCCGCTGCAGGAAGCTTATTAGGTGTGGCCATTAACCGCCAGCATTACTCATTCCCTGTTGGGAAAGTCGAAAGCATAACACTCTATCCATTTGACTTTGAAGAATACCTTTGGCAAGAGGTAAGAATTTACTTAATGATGAAATTAGACATTCCTTCGATAATATGACGCCATTACCCGAATCTTTACGCCAAGAAGCAATCGAGCTGTTTCGAGAATACTTTGATGTACCACTTGTGCAAAATGAGATACTCAATAACTATATCGCAGATATGGCTAAATACTCCAGTAATACCGACAGTGTTAAAATTAGAGCTTGCTATAACTCTATTCCTTCCCAGCTTGCCAAGGATAATAAAAAATTCCAATACAAGGTTGTACAGAAAGGTGGTAGTTCGACTATATTCGGAGCTTCAATCGAGTGGCTCAGCTTGGCTGGAGTTGTGTTTAAGTGTCAGAAAATCAGCCAAGCTACTGAACCAATACCAGTATACGCTGATCTGTCTGCTTTTAAACTATATATGGGTGATGTAGGATTATTGGTCATGAAATCCGGTATTTCTCAGCAAACTATCCTTTCTGGTGCAGGAAACACCTTCATGGGTGCACTTACAGAGAATTATGTCGCTCAGCAACTCGTCGTTAAAGGTTATGATTTATATTACTGGGTAAGTGAAAGCATTGCTGAGCTTGATTTTGTCTTGCGAAAAGGAAATCAAATAGTTGGCATTGAAGTTAAAAAAGGAGAGCATGTCAGATCCCGAAGTCTCAGCGTTTTTGTCAACTCATATAAACCGGCTTACTCCATCAGGCTGTCTCTCAAAAATTTCGGTGAAAAAGATAATCCAAAATCAGTTCCGCTGTATGCTGCATTTTGCATTTAGCAGGAGAATTTTACTGCAAATACTTTAAAAAAGGATGTACTTTCAAACCCACTTGCTATTAAAGCAAAAAGCCTGGAAAATATAGCATTTCCAAAGCTTCTGTCTAAGCATCTTCTTGGTGGATATAAGCGGAATCGAACCGATATCCTCTTGCAAGTGGTGCGATTACACACTCCAACTCGAAAACCAATTTCATGTCTGTCTGCTTAATAACAGATATATAAATAAGTATATCAGAAATGAAGTAAACGAGCTTAGAAGAATCTGGGATATGTCATTTAAACACAAAAAATGATATTATTAATATTTGTTGCTGATATTGTTATTCTTATAATACTATGTTATAAAGAGAACAAACAGAATAAGCAGAAAAATTATAGGAAACTGGTGGTTGCTTGTAAAATGTATGACTATGCTGTCCGATATAAGTTATTAATATTTATCTGAAGAAAATGAATCTATGTTTAAAGATATCGCAAATGTAAGTAAGTCAAGTAATTATAAGAATATTCAAATTGAAGGAGTAATCAATGAAAATTAAATATTTAGGTACAGCAGCCGGTGAGGGCATACCCGCATTATTGTGTAACTGTGAAATTTGTGAAAAATCAAGAGCCTTGGGTGGTAAGAATTTACGTGCAAGGAGTCAGTCTTTGATTGATGACATATTATTAATTGATATGCCACCTGAAACTTATTCAAACTTCCATAGATATAATATAGATTTGTTAGATATTCGTTACTGGCTCATTACACATACGCATTCAGATCATTTTTATAAAGATGAGTTAGCATATACCAGTAACGGTGTTTATGCTCATCATTCTGATGATTGGCATGGAATCGACATATATGGGAGTATAGATTTAAAGGAGTCGTTAGATAAAATAATTAATACTGAAAAGCATAAAAAATACATGCGATATGAGCCTAAATTACCATTTATTAAATTTACTTGCAATGAATATGATATAACTCCTTTAAAAGCCAATCACGGCACAGAGAACCCATTTATTTATCTGATAGAAAAAGATGGAAAAACTTTACTGTATGCTCATGATACAGGTTTATTTTTGGAGGAAACTTTAAATTACCTTAAAACATCAAATTTGAAATTGGATCTGGTTTCTCTTGATTGCACGGCAGGAAGTATGATGGATTATCACTATCCACTACATATGTGCTTGGGTTGGAATATTAAGTGTCGTGATGAATTACTAGCAAATAATTTAGCTGACCAAAACACTAAATTTGTTTTAAACCATTTTTCACATAATGGTACAGATGTAGTTTATGATGATTTTCGTATAGTTGCTGATAAATATGGATTTATAACATCGTATGATGGTTTGGAGATAGAACTTTAATTAACATTATAAAAACGAGAAATTTGTTCTTATATTCACTAAATAGGAGTAAACTCTATAATATTCAATTTCTCAAATATCTGCATAAGTAATAAAATTCAAAAACTCCGTCAGCATAAATGAATTGTTGGATCATATTAATCTTTTGGTGGAGATAAGCGGGATCGAACCGCTGGCCTCTTGAATGCCATTCAAGCGCTCTCCCAGCTGAGCTATACCCCCGACTTTAAATAATATACTAAATATGGCTTGACGATGTCAACTGTTATTTACATTTCCAAAGATGGGTCTGCATTGATATCGAAATCATCTTCATTTATATAATATGCAGCAGATGCGATCATAGCCGCATTATCTGTACATAGTTGAATTATAGGGAAATATACTTCTACTTTTTCTTTTTCCGCTCTCTTATTTAATGCTTCTCTTAATCCTCTGTTTGCAGCCACTCCTCCGGCGACTACTATCTTTTTGCTTCTTGTTTCAAATACATTTTCTACCAAAACATCAGTTACTGCTTTTTGAAAAGAAGCTGCGATATCTTCTTTTGAGTATTCCTCGTTTTTCTGTTCTTTTGAATGTATGTAGTTTATAACTGCAGTCTTAAGACCGGAAAAACTGAAATCAAAAGGATTGTCCTTGAATTTTGTGCGAGGGAACGAGATAGCTTCTGAATCGCCTTCAAGTGCCATTTTATCGATTTTCGGACCTCCGGGGTAAACCAGTCCCATTACTCTTCCGACCTTGTCATAAGCCTCTCCTACAGCATCGTCTCGCGTTCCACCGATATTTAAAATATCATTGTATCCCTTTATATCAAGTATATTAGTATGTCCTCCAGATACCAAAAGACAAACAAAAGGAGGTTCAAGATCTGTATGAGTCAGATAATTTGCTGCTATATGGCCTTTTAAATGGTTAACAGGTATTAATGGTATATCAAGAGCTGCTGCGAGCGCTTTCGCAGCGGTTATGCCAATTAACAGAGCTCCGACAAGCCCCGGTCCCTGCGTTACAGCGACAGCATCTATCTCATCTTTCTGTATACCTGCCAATTTTATTGCTTTATCAATTACAGGAAGTATAAATTCAACATGTTTTCTTGAAGCTATCTCAGGAACTACTCCACCGTATTCCTCGAATATTTCTGCAGATGAAGCTATAATATTGGACATTATTATTCTTCCGTCTTTTACAACGGAAGCAGCAGTCTCATCACAGCTTGTCTCAATTCCTAATATGATCATAGTACTATATGAAATATGAACTGGTCCAATATACAGAAAACACCCAGTGCGGCAACATAATATGCAAAATACTGAATCTTACCTTTTAAGACCGTTTTAACGAATATCTTAATAGCAAAGAATCCGGATATTCCGGCAAATATCATGCCTGCAATAATTGGCAGAATATCAATATTCTCAAACCCTGATTTAACAGCATCATACGCTTCAAGTATGAACCCGCCTAGTATTACAGGTATTGAAAGAAGAAAGGCAAACTTAACTGCATCTTCTTTCTTGACTTTTCTGAATAATCCGCCTGTAAGAGTAGATCCCGATCTTGATATTCCTGGTAAAATCGCTACCATCTGCATAATACCTATAAACAGGGCATCATACCACTTCATATTCTCTTTCTCTATAGTTCCTGCTCTTAATCTAGAAGATACGATCAGTAAAACTGCTGTTACCAAAAAACCAATACCCAATGTGATTCCGCTGTCATTGAATCCTTCAAAGAGATCATTAAATAGAATACCTGCTACTGCCGCAGGAACTGTTGCGATTATGAGCCATAAAGTAAGCTTCTGTACCGGCTTTTTCAGTAATGCAATTATGTCTTTCCTCAATACAGTGCAGACTGACACCAATGTCGCGAAATGTACGGCAACATTGAATGTAAGGGTAGGAGTATCTATGTTGAGTATTTTTTCAAATAAGACAAGGTGTCCTGAGCTTGATACCGGAAGAAATTCCGTCAGGCCTTGAATGATTCCTAATAGAATGGCTTCCCAGATGCTCATGACACGTTTTCTTCCAAAAGTTTTCCTTTATAAACTAACTTCGGAGGAGTATTGCCTAATATCGTGCTTTCCTCCACTATACATTTCACAATGGATGGGTCTGACGGAACAGAATACATCACTTCCATCAGTGCTGTTTCAATTATTGATCTTAATCCGCGTGCACCGCTCTTTCTTTCCAGAGTCTTTTTTGCTATCGCATACAGAGCCTTATCCTCGAATATGAGCTCGCAGCCATCCATTTCCATTATCTTCTTATACTGCTTTATCAGTGCATTCTTCGGTTCCTTCAGTATTGATACAAGAATATCTTCAGTAAGCTGTTCTAAAGTCACTATAACAGGCAGTCTTCCTACAAATTCAGGTATAAGGCCATACTTCAATAAATCCTGAGTCTCTATGTGCTTTAAAACCTTATCTTTTTCTAAGCTGTTTGTTTTAAGTATTTCCGCTCCAAAACCAATTGCTCTTTTCCCCAGCCTGTTCTGAATAATTTCTTCAATGCCCTGAAATGCTCCGCCACAGATGAAAAGTATATTAGTAGTATCAATCTGTATATACTCCTGGGTCGGATGCTTTCTGCCGCCCTGAGGAGGTACATTAGCTACTGTTCCTTCAAGTATTTTTAGTAATGCTTGCTGAACTCCTTCACCTGAAACATCTCTTGTTATTGAAGGATTATCGCCTCTTCTTGCTATCTTATCAACTTCGTCTATATAAACGATTCCTCTTTGTGCCCTCTGTATGTCATAATCTGCTGCCTGTATAAGCCTTAATAGTATGTTTTCAACATCATCTCCAACATACCCTGCCTCTGTCAATGTTGTCGCATCAGAAATAGCTATAGGGACATTGAGTATTTTTGCAAGAGTCTGCGCCATATATGTCTTGCCTGTACCTGTAGGACCTAACATGAGTATGTTGCTTTTTTGAATTTCAACATCATCAGGCATATGAGCTATATTATGGCTTAACCTTTTATAATGATTATATACCGCTACAGATATGGCTTTTTTCGCATCGTCCTGTCCTATCAGATAAGCATCAAGCTGTTTCTTTATTTCTGCAGGATGAGGTACTTCATCTATGACTGTTTCAGTTACAGCATCCGGCACTTCATCATAACCGAACTCGCTGTCAAGAAGGTCTGAGCATAAGTCTATACATTCGTTACATATATAGACGTTCGGACCTGAGATCAGCCTCTGAACCTGGTCTTCGCTTTTACCGCAAAAAGAGCATCTGATCTTCTTTATTTCGTCTGACATTTAATTCTCCTTATTATCTCTTTTCAAGGACTTCATCTATTATGCCATACTTCTTTGCATCAGCTGATGACATGAAGTAGTCCCTTTCCACATCTTTTGCAATCTGATCTATGGACTGTCCAGTCTTTTCAGCCAGTATCCTGTTAAGATTATCCTTTACTTTCAATAACCATTCGGTATGCAGACGAATATCTGTCGCTTGTCCCTGAACACCGCCTGAAGGCTGATGTATCATTATTTGGCTGTTGGGTAAAGCATATCTTTTTCCTTTTGTTCCTGCTGCAAGTAAAAATGCTCCCATTGAAGCAGCCAGTCCCACACACATAGTGGAAACATCACATTTTACAAGCTGCATAGTATCGTAAATAGCCAGTCCTGATGTGACTGCTCCTCCTGGGCTGTTTATGTACAGTTTTATATCTTTTTCAGGATCTTCATGTTCCAAAAACAACATCTGGGCTATTATAAGGCTCGCTGAAGTATCATTAACCTCATCCCCTAAGAATACTATCCTGTCCTTCAACAACCTGGAAAAAATGTCATATGATCTTTCTCCTCTGCTGGTCTGCTCAATTACATATGGTATCGTATTCATTTTTTTATCCTTCCTTGGCAGTTATTCCTTATCTGCCTTATCTTCTTCGGCTTTCTTAGAGCTCTTTTTTGCAGCCGCCTTTTTCTTCGGTTCAGCTTTTTTAGCTTCGCCTTCTTCCTTGTCCTCGTTCTTTACAGTTTTTTTGGCTTTTAATTCCTTAACTTTTTTAGCTGATGAATATATTAAATCTACTGCCTTGTCATCAGCGATTTTATCCGTATAGTATTTCTTGTAATCCCCGATAGCTTTCTTTATCTGCTCCAGTTCCATCTTATACATTTCCGCTTCTTTTTTGAGCTGCTCTTCTATTTCGTCATCAGTAACCTGTATATTTTCAACATCCTTTACAGCTTCAACAACTAAATCACGGACCACCATCATTCTTGCTTGTTCTTTGTACTGGCTGCGGATATCATCCATCTTCATTCCTGTATATTCAAGATACTGCTCGAGAGTGTATCCGCTGTATTGCATTTCCATCTTCATGTTTTCGATTATTCTGTCTGTAGCCTGTTCTATCATTGCATTGGGTACATCAACCTTTGCATTCTCACATGCAGCCGCAAGAGCCTGAGAACGCATGGAGTCCTCTGCTTTCTTCTGTCTGTCCTCAAGCATTTTCTTTTTTGTTTCCTCTTTATACTGCTCAACTGTGTCGTATTCGCTTATGTCTTTTATAAATTCGTCATCGACAACAGGGAGTTCCTTCACTTTTATTTCATGTAGAACCACTTTGAAAACTGCTTCTTTACCTTTTAGTTCCTCAGCATGATATTCATCCGGAAATTTGACATTGACATCGAATTCATCATTGATATTATGTCCTATAATCTGGTCTTCGAATCCTGGAATAAATGATTTGGAACCTATAACGAGTTCATGCTTTTCAGCTTTACCTCCATCAAAAGGAACACCATCTACTGAACCTTCATAATCAATAATTACTGTGTCTTTATCTGCTACAGTACGGTCCTCAACGCTGATCATACGGGAATTTTTTTCTGCTTCCCTATTGAGAGCATCTTCAACATCCTTAGCCGTAACTTCCACTTCTGCTTTTTGTATTTCAAGGCCTTTGTATTCACCAAGCTCAACTTCAGGCTTAACATCCACTTTAATTGTGAAAGTGATTCCATTCTCTTCATCCATGTCTTTTAAATCGACATGAGGATAATCCACGACATCCAGTTTAAGATTATCAATAGTTTTTGGATATTCAGCATTTAGAGCCATATCTACTGCTGTATCATAAAATACGCCTTTACCATAAACTCTTTCAATAAGATATTGAGGAGCCTTTCCTCTTCTGAATCCTTGTATCATATACTTGTTCTTGTCTTTGTTATATGCCTTCGTTATATATCCGTTAAATTCCTCTTTTGTAAGAGCGATTTCCAATTCTACTTTGTAGCCTTCTTTTTTCACTATTTTGTTTTCCATTATATACCTCCGCATCTTTGCGCTATTGTCTATAATATCACACGCCAAATGCTAAATCAATAATATTATATTGCTATATTACATCATATGTAATATTTACAACTCAATTTCCTGATACTTCACTAACTCCTAAATACAGGGTAATATCCTGGGTTACCGGATTATTGTATTTGAACAATTCAGTGCATGAAAAGTCCAGATACAACCCCATTCCTGTATCAGTAAAATCATATCCGAAATGTGTATTTTTCGGAATTATATATTCCGTCATACCCTCTTTTGTTTCCATATTTTCAGCAATGGATATTTTAACTGTATCTGATGTATTCAAATAGTGCTCCAGCTTTTCATTAAATACAAAATCTTCATCATATCTGTAAGTCTTCGTAAGAAGAAGCTTGTCTTCTCCTCCTTTTACATCCAGAATAAAAGTCTGATTAAACAGCTGCCAGTCTTTATCAAGAGCATATGTAACCAGTACTGTTTCACCCTTATTTAATCCCCATAACGTAAATTCCTCCAGGAGTATGTCATTTATTTCAAATGAGTAGGTTACAAAATGCATATCATTGTCCTTTTTGCTGCTTTGAAACTTATAGTTAGCATAATTATAGTAATCTATGTTCTCAAGATAACCTGTCGTATATGCGCTGTACAGCATATCAGACATTATAACTGTATAGAATTCCTGTTCATTTTCCAATATATAAAGGATACCTCCAGAGAAAAGTGAAATATGGCTTTTATCTGACTTATCCATAACCTCAATTTCTCCATTTATATTTCTAGCAATCATGGAATAAGTGATATCATCATACCCTTCCATATTCTGATATGATACATCCAATGTTACTGAAGTTTTTTCATTGATAAGACTTACAATATCATTATGCTGCAAAATCTTTTCAATCGGATCCTTTGAACATGAAGATAAAAAAAGCATGACAAGAAAAACAGGAACTATAATCCTTAATGCTTTTTTCATACAGTCTTTCTGACCTCAAGCTTATATCTTCCAGATTCGAGTTCCATGTATTCTTTTCCTATCAAATTACCGTCCTCATACACTTCCATACCGATATCCAGTTTAAGGACTGCGCAGGTGTTAACAGGAACTTCAATTTCCAGCATAGTTTTGTTATCCATTTTGACGAATGAAGAGCGAATTGTCCCATGCATGCTTTCATAAACAGCGTTGACTTCTGTCAAAGGAGTATTCAATCCTGGAGCTATTGTAAAGCGCTTGAACCCCGGATAATCAGGATCTGGTCTTATCCCTGCAAAATACTTAAAGAAAGTCGCGGATATATCTCCAAACATATGATGGTTTCTGGAACCTTCCCCATTCCAGCATTCATACAGAGTCGTAGCACCCAGTTCTTTTATTGTATGTGCAAAACTTGGGAATGTGTCTTTTGTAATCATGGAATATATAAGGTCCGCACGGCCTTTCCTTCCTAGTATGTTGTTTACATATTTATTACCTAGAATACCGTAATCAAGATGGCCATCTGCTTCATTAATTGTTCTGATTAAATGGCTGTAAATGAGATCAAATTCCTTATCATTCTCATACAGATTATGATAAAGCATGGCAGCATAGCATGTTTGTCCGTCTCCTTTAAGCCTGCCGGTCAGAGGGTCATAAAAAGTTTTTCTGAAACCAGCCTTAATTCTCTTTGCTGTTCTATTGAATTCTTTTGCATCTTCACGGGAACCGATCATTTTTGCGAATTTCTCCAGCACATTCGCCATAGTATACATACATGCGGTATCAGTAAGATCAATGGGTGCTTTAAAAGATGACATATTTACTGAAATTGCTGGTCCCTCAAAAGGCGCACACCAATCACCAACTCCATAATCATTAACACAAACATCGTCCTGCATCATGGAAAGCATATAATTCATATTTTTTTTCATATATTCATAATATTTGCAGATCATTGCTTTGTCAGAATAATACGTGTACATATAGTCAGGAAGCCATGTGAGGACCGATGAATAGTCTGGTCCGTTACCCCAGTTATACCCCCAGCCTGCTGTCGGAACCATACAGGGTATATTTCCTTTTGCTTTCATGGAATCTTTAATGTCATTAAGCCATTTTACCCATACAGGCCCTGACATATAGTTAAAGAGCATCTGTTCAGTGGAAACATTTGTATCCCCTGTCCATGCATTCTTTTCTCTGTGAGGTGAGTCAGTCAGCAATCCATACATATTTGAATAAGTAGCCATTCTTGTATTCTTCTGTATCTGATTTATGATTTCATCAGAACATGAGAACTGTCCGATTTCATTAACTGCAGTATGTAGGAATACAGCAGTCGCGCATGACAAATCCGGTTTGCTAGCAAATCCCTCAATCTGCGCATATCTGAATCCATGATATACGAATCTTGGCTGCCATATTTCCTCTTCGTCACTCTTCTTTATGTATTTATCTGTCTGAAATTCGCCAGTCTTTGTAAAACCGCTGTTTTGAACAACATCTAAAGAGCCATCTTCTTTAAGTTTTTCATTCATCTTAATGATATACTCAGTACCTTTAAGGCCGTTTACTTTTATTCTGACGAAACCGGCAAGATTTTGTCCAAAATCAAATAGATATGTATTTTTAGCTACATTTTTAACACTGACTGCAGGGTACTCTTTATCCTGTTTTACTGAAGGTATTTCATTTGCTCTGAGTATACCTCCTGGATCTCGTGATATGCTGGCATTCGCCCAGTCGTCCGTTATTGCATCAGGATCACACCATGATGGTATTTCCAACCTAGCATCATAATACTCGCCATTTCTTAAACTGTTGAAAGTAATCGGGCTCATATGGCTTTCCCATGTAATATCTGAAGGTATACATACCTGCTTATTATCTTTTGTCGTGATATGCAGTTCACATATCATTTTGGGACTGCTTTTCCACGATGCAGCCTGAGTATTCCACTGATCTGTTGTCGGAAGATTAAAGAACCCATTTCCTAACATAACACCCAGCATATTTGATCCTTTCCTTAAACACTCTGTTACATTGAAAGTGTAGTACAAAAGAGTCTTGTCATATGCAGTGTAGGGTGGATCCATAATATGGTCATTTATTTTTTTGCCATTTATATAAGGCTCAAAAAAGCCTGCTCCTGCTATGTATAACATCGCTTTTGAAACATCATTTGTTACATTGAATCTTTTTCTTAAATAAGGAGAAGAAGCCATCAGCTCCCTTGGAACTTTATATCCGCTCTGTATATAACTGCCAGTCCATGCTTCATCTAGTTTTCCAGTATCAAAAAAAGCATCCTCACTCTGCGCTCTTTCACCTGCTTTGTCAGTTATGCTGACATTCCAACGATATGTCGTTCTTGGCATCAGTTTTCTGCCTTTGTACTCTATAAGTATACATTCATCACCTTTAACGTTTTTTGAATCCCATACCATTTTACCGCCTGTCATGACCTTGATTCTGTATGAACGCTGCCTGTTGCCTCTTCCATCCTGCGTAAGTTTCCATGAAAATCGTGGAATCTCATCAATACCTATTGGGTTTGTAAGGTAATTTACTGTTAAATCCTTGATAGTGATAGACATTTATTTATCTCCTGACTTCATATTGTTATGTCCTAATTATATCTTTTATAGGAAAATATAACAAGGACAACGATGGCAAAGATAATATTACTGTAAAAATCAATTTAGTTATTAAGATAATATTAAATAGAAAACAGAGGCAAGTATAAACTTGCCTCCGCTTAAATTAAGTTATGTTTGATATCTTACTTGAATATCTTAGCAACGCTTCCTGCGCCGACTGTCCTTCCGCCTTCTCTGATAGCGAATCTTAAGCCTTCTTCCATAGCGATTGGTGTGATAAGAGTGATTCTCATATCAATGTGGTCGCCAGGCATACACATTTCAACGCCTTCTGGAAGGTTAGCAACACCTGTAACGTCTGTTGTTCTGAAATAGAACTGAGGTCTGTAACCTGTGAAGAATGGTGTGTGTCTTCCACCTTCTTCTGCTGTCAGAACGTATACTTGGCCTTCATATTCTGTATGAGGTGTGATTGATCCTGGTTTAGCAAGAACCTGTCCTCTTTCGATATCAGTTCTCTGAACGCCTCTTAACAGACATCCTACGTTGTCACCTGCCTGTGCATAATCAAGAATCTTTCTGAACATTTCAACGCCTGTTACTACTGTTGATGTTACAGCGGTCTTAAGTCCGACTATTTCAACTGTATCCTGAACTTTAACTGTTCCTCTTTCAACTCTTCCTGTTGCAACAGTTCCTCTGCCTGTGATTGAGAAAACGTCCTCAACTGGCATTAAGAAAGGTCTGTCAACTGCTCTTTCAGGAGTAGGAATATATGAGTCAACTGCTTCCATGAGTTTATGTATTGATTCATACTCAGGTGCGTTTGTATCTGTTGAAGTTGATTCCAGAGCCTTAAGTGCTGAACCCATGACTATCGGTATATCGTCTCCAGGGAACTCGTACTCAGTAAGTAATTCTCTCAGTTCCATTTCAACAAGCTCAAGAAGCTCAGGATCATCAACCTGATCAGTCTTGTTCATGTATACTACGATGTATGGAACACCAACCTGACGAGCAAGAAGGATATGTTCTCTTGTCTGAGGCATTGGGCCATCAGCAGCAGAAACAACAAGTATTGCTCCGTCCATCTGAGCTGCGCCTGTGATCATGTTCTTAACATAGTCAGCGTGGCCTGGGCAGTCAACGTGTGCATAGTGCCTGTTTTTTGTTTCATACTCGACGTGAGCTGTAGCAATCGTGATTCCTCTCGCTTTTTCTTCTGGTGCTGCGTCGATCTGATCATATGCTTTGAAAACTACATTTTTATCTGTTAAGCCTAATGTCTTTGTAATAGCAGCAGTAAGTGTTGTCTTGCCATGGTCTACGTGTCCGATAGTACCAATATTGCAATGTGGTTTGGTTCTTTCAAATTTTGCTTTTGCCATTTTATTTTTTTCCTCCAATTATAATGAGCTGGTTTAAATATTAATCATATACATTCTACATATGAATGTGGTTTGTGTCAATAGTTCGTTTTGAGGATTTTGGATGCCATTTCGTCAGGAACCTTCTCAAAATGATCGAATTGCATAGTAAATGTGCCTCTTCCCTGCGTATTTGATCTGAGATCTGTAGCATATCCGAACATCTCCTTTAAAGGAACGACGCTAGTGATTACAGATTCTATTCCTCTGGCTTCCACGTTCTCTATTTTTCCTCTTTTTGATGTTATATCGCCTAATACATCACCTAAATAGTTTTCAGGTACAAATACATCAACACGCATAACCGGTTCCAGCAGGATAGGGTCCGCTTTTAGGCATGCCTCTTTAAAACCCATACTTCCGGCTATCATGAAGGCCATCTCAGAAGAATCTACTTCATGATATGAGCCGTCCACGAGTGTTACAGCAACATCAACAACAGGATATCCTGCTTTGATACCATTACCCAAGGATTCTCTAATTCCTTTTTCTACTGCAGGGATGTATACTTTAGGTATTGCTCCTCCTACGGTCTTGTCAGTAAAAGTAAATCCTTCCCCCGGTTTAGCTGGAGCGATTTCCAGCACTACATGCCCATACTGTCCGTGTCCTCCGGATTGCCTTACAAATTTGCCTTCTGCACGAGACGGTTTTGTGATGGTTTCTTTGTATGTTACCTGAGGTCTTCCTTTTGTCGCATCTACAGCAAATTCCCTTCTCATCCTGTCTACAATGATATCAAGATGAAGCTCACCCATTCCTGATATTATAACCTGTCCGGTATCCTGGTCCGTTTTAAATTTAAAAGTCGGATCTTCATCAGAAAGCTTCTGCAGAGCCGAGGACATTTTGTCCTGATTTGCTTTATCTTTTGCTTCAACTGCAATAGATATTACAGGTTCTGGGAACTGCATCGATTCCAGTATTACAGGATCTTTGGGGTCACAAAGAGTATCCCCAGTTACAGTAAATTTCAAGCCTACTGCACATGCGATATCTCCTGAGTATACTTTATCGATATCAGTCCTGCTGTTTGAGTGCATCATTAGTATTCTTCCAATACGCTCTTTTTTATTCTTAGTCGTATTCAGAATATATGAACCTGTTTCCAGTGTGCCAGAATATACTCTGAAAAAGCATATTTTACCAACATATGGATCTGACATAATTTTGAATGCCAGTGCGGCAAACGGTTCATCATCGTTAGATGGCTTTGTAATCGTTTTTGAATGATCATTCATCTCGACACCTTCTATATCATGAACATCAACTGGTGAAGGGAGATAATCAGTAACCGCATCAAGCAGCTTTTGTACTCCTTTATTTTTGTATGAAGAGCCGCACAAGACAGGAGTTATGCTTAGTTTGATAGTTGCGGCTCTTAGTGCAGCCCTTATCTCACTATCCTCAACATTCTCTCCTTCAAGATATTTTTCCATGAGGCATTCATCTTCATCGCATACAGACTCAATAAGCTTAATCCGGTATTCAGTAGCCAGATCCAGCATATCCTGAGGGATTTCCATCTCCTCGATATTGTTACCCAGATCATCCCTGTAGAAATATGCCTTGAACTTGACAAGGTCAATTATTCCTGCAAAAGAAGATTCTTTTCCAATCGGCAGCTGGACTGGTACTGGATTTGCATTGAGTCTTTTCTTCATCATTTCGATACAACGGAAAAAGTCAGCACCGGTAGTATCCATTTTATTGATATAGGCGATTCTTGGTACTTTATACCTGTTTGCCTGCCTCCATACGGTTTCTGACTGCGGTTCAACACCGCCTTTTGCGCAGAAAACCGAAACAGCGCCGTCAAGCACCCTGAGGCTTCTTTCTACCTCAGCAGTAAAATCGACATGACCTGGGGTATCGATTATGTTCAGTCGGTAGTTTTTCCAATAGGCTGTTGTAGCAGCGGAAGTTATGGTTATACCGCGCTCCTGCTCTTGTTCCATCCAGTCCATCGTTGCTGCTCCCTCATGGACCTCCCCCATCCTGTGAAGCTTTCCTGTATAGTAAAGTATCCTTTCAGTGGTTGTGGTCTTTCCCGCATCGATGTGGGCCATTATTCCTATATTTCTAGTGAATTCCAGTGCATATTCTCTTGGCATATTGTTATTCCTGGATTACCACCTGTAATGAGCAAATGCTTTGTTAGCTTCTGCCATTCTGTGCATTTCTTCTTTTCTCTTAAAAGTATTTCCTACTCCGTTAACAGAATCAAGAATTTCTGCTGCAAGTCTTTCCTTCATGGTGCGTTCATTTCTGCTCCTTGAGAACTGAACAAGCCATCTTAAACCAAGAGCCTGCCTTCTTTCAGGACGAACTTCCATAGGAACCTGATATGTCGCGCCTCCGACTCTTCTTGCTTTAACTTCAAGAGCAGGCATTATATTCTCCATAGCCTGTTTAAAGACTTCCAGAGGTTCTTTACCTGTCTTTGTCCTGATGATATCAAATGCATCATAGCATATTTTCTGTGCTACGCCTTTTTTACCGTCAAGCATTATATTGTTTATTAGTTTTGTCACCACTCTGTCCTTGTATAAAGGATCTAGCAACACTTCTCTCTTTGGGACATGTCCTTTTCTTGGCACTTGTCTTCCCTCCTTAATAATAATTTTTCATAGGTACTCAACCATGTCAGCTGTCAGTCCAGGTACACATCACCTTTTGAGTATATATGTAAGTACCTGATACTACAAAGTACGTTATTTACCTTTTTTTGCACCGTATTTGGATCTGCCCTGTTTCCTATTGGCAACTCCCTGGGTGTCTAGTGTTCCTCTAATGATGTGATATCTTACGCCTGGCAAGTCTTTGACTCTTCCGCCTCTTATAAGAACAACGCTATGTTCCTGAAGGTTATGGCCTATTCCCGGTATATATGATGTCACCTCATAACCATTGGAAAGTCTTACTCTTGCAATCTTTCTCAATGCAGAATTGGGCTTCTTAGGAGTGTTGGTTTTTACAACTGTACAAACTCCTCTCTTCTGAGGACAAGCTACTGTAGTAGTTCTCTTCTTAAGAGTATTCATGCTTTTCTGCAAGGCTGGTGCAAGTGATTTCTTTTTGGAAACCTGTCTTCCGCTTGTTACTAATTGATTAAATGTTGGCATCTTCTTCCTCCTTTCCTTAAAAATTTATATATTTATTTCAAAATACATACCACTGATGCACATACGCTTATACCATTTAACAATCCAAGTTGTCTTGATGTGTCAGCGTATCTTATCTCAATGCCTTTTTTCTCACACAACTCTACAATCGGCGCAGTCAGTGTGATGTTGGCATCTTTTGCAATGTATACCCTCATTGCCCGGTCCTGCGAAATGGCTTTTAATGATTGCTTCAGTCCGATTACTTTTTTTTCACTTTCAACTGAAATTTTTCCCGTTGAAAGATCTTCATTTGAAAGTTTTGAAGCCGCCATAAATATTAACCCTTCTGCTCTTCTTCCGAGTCCTGCATGTCATCAGAATCAGCATCTTCTAAAAGGCCTTCATTATCATACTCTTCAGACTGGTTTTCGTCAAGGATTTCTTCCTCTTCATCTATGTCCTCAAACAGATCCACTTCATCCTCATAGGTCTGTTCAGTGATGATTTCTTCCTCTTCATCATCCGTTGGATCCATCTCAAGACTAGGATCCTGATAATCATTCATACCTGTTCCAGCAGGAATAAGCTTTCCAATAATAACATTTTCCTTAAGTCCTATCAGATTATCTGTTTTTCCTTTTATGGAAGCTTCAGTAAGAACACGCGTTGTTTCCTGGAATGAAGCTGCAGAAAGGAATGATTCAGTTGCAAGAGAAGCTTTACTGATACCTAACAGTACTCTTTCTCCAGAAGCCGGCTGTCTGCCTTCTTTGTCTGCAAGCTCATTCTGGTGTATGAAATCATTTATATCACAGTAGCTGCCTGGTATAAGGTTTGTATCTCCGCAATCCTCTACTTTTACTTTACGCAGCATCTGTTTGACAATTATTTCTATGTGCTTGTCATTAATATCAATACCCTGAAGCTTATAAACTTTCTGAACTTCGCAAGCAATATATCTGTGAACTCCATCTACGCCTTTTATCCTTAAGATATCATGAGGATTTTCAGAACCTTCTGTTATCTTGTCACCCTTTTTAATTTCCTGGTTATCCGTAACAGTAAGTCTGGATCCGTAAGGTATAGTATATGTATGAGCTTCATCATTTCCAGTCACGACTACTTCTCTGCGTTTCTTTGTTTCATTTACTTTAACAACACCATCATTTTCAGATATAATCGCTAATCCTTTTGGTTTTCTTGCTTCGAAAAGTTCCTCGACACGTGGAAGTCCCTGAGTAATGTCGTCTCCAGCTATACCGCCTGTATGGAAAGTTCTCATTGTCAGCTGTGTACCTGGTTCGCCGATTGACTGAGCTGCAATAATACCTACAGCTTCTCCAATGTTAATCGGTTTGCTTGATGCAAGGTTCATACCATAACATTTCGCGCATACTCCAAGTTTTGATTTACAGGTTAATACGGACCTTACCTTCACTTCTTTTATGCCAAGGTCAATAATCCTGTTAGCAGTATCGGCATTTATGTATCCGCCTGCTTCAACTACTACTTCACCTGTTTTTTCATCAATAACAGCATCTGTAACATAACGGCCGTATATCCTGTCTCTGAGTTTTACTACAACTTCACCGCTATCAACTATATCGGAAACGAAGATTCCTTCTTCTGTACCGCAATCCTCTTCTTTTACTATTACATCCTGCGAAACATCGACAAGTCTTCTTGTAAGATATCCGGAGTCAGCTGTTCTTAGTGCAGTATCTGCAAGACCTTTTCTCGCGCCATTACTGGATATGAAGAATTCCAAAACATTCAAACCTTCACGGAAGTTGGATTTAATAGGAATCTCGATTGTCTTGCCTGATGTATCGAACATAAGTCCTCTCATTCCTGCAAGCTGCTTGATCTGATTCGTATCTCCTCTAGCGCCAGATCTACTCATTATATTAAGAGGATTGAATGCATCAAGTCCTTCCATCAGCTTCTTTGTGACGCTGTCTGTTGTATCTCTCCAGAGTTTTACTATCTGATCATGTCTTTCTTCATCTGTTATAAGGCCTCTTCTAAAATCTTTAGTTACCTTATCTACCTTTTTCTCAGTTTCATCAATAATCTCAGTCTTTGAACTTGGGATTATCATGTCGCTTACAGATATAGAAATTGCACCCTGGGTTGAATATCTGAATCCGATGGTTTTTATTTTATCCAGCACTTCAGCAGTTTTTGCTATACCATGTCTGGTTATACATCTGTCAATAATTTTGGAAAGGTCTTTTTTGCCGACCATCTGATCTATTTCCAGATCAAACATGGTTTCAGGATTCGTCCTGTCGACAAAACCTAAGTCCTGAGGGATAGCTTCATTGAATATCACTTTACCGCAAGTAACATTAATGATCCTGCTAACTTTTTTGCCATCTATTTCTTTTTCAGTCCTCATTTTGACTTTTGAATGAAGAGTTATTGTTTTCTCATCTAATGCCATAAGCATTTCATCAAAGTTGCTGAATACTCTTCCTTCGCCAATCTCTCCATCCTTAGCAGTAGTAAGATAATAACCTCCTAAAACCATATCCTGAGTTGGAACAGTAATTGGTTTCCCATCTTTTGGTGCAAGCAGGTTATTGGCTGAAAGCATAAGTACTCTGGCTTCTGCCTGTGCTTCTGCAGAAAGAGGAACGTGAACAGCCATCTGGTCTCCGTCGAAGTCCGCATTGTATGCAGTACATACCAGCGGATGAAGCTTTATTGCTCTGCCTTCAACAAGTATCGGTTCAAATGCCTGAATGCCAAGACGGTGAAGCGTAGGTGCTCTGTTTAAAAGAACAGGATGGTCTTTAATAACATCCTCAAGAATATCCCATACTTCATGACGTACTCTTTCAACCATTTTCTTGGCGCTCTTTATATTCTGTGCGAATTTGTCTGTAACAAGACGCTTCATGACAAAGGGTTTGAAAAGTTCAAGTGCCATTTCCTTTGGAAGTCCGCACTGGTACATCTTCAATTCCGGTCCAACTACTATAACTGAACGTCCTGAATAGTCAACTCTTTTTCCAAGGAGGTTCTGTCTGAATCTTCCCTGTTTTCCTCTTAACATATCAGATAAGGATTTTAATGGTCTGTTTCCAGGTCCTACTACAGGTTTTCCTTTTCTGCCATTGTTTATAAGGGCATCGACGGCTTCCTGCAGCATTCTTTTTTCATTTCTTACAATAATATCAGGCGCAGTAAGCTCTAAAAGCCTCTTTAGCCTGTTATTTCTATTTATAACTCTTCTGTAGAGGTCATTAAGATCAGAAGTGGCAAATCTGCCGCCATCTAACTGGACCATAGGACGAAGATCCGGTGGTATAACAGGTACTGTATCTAAAATCATCCACTCCGGTTTGTTTCCGGAAATTCTGAAGGATTCCATAGCTTCCAGTCTCTTGATTATTCTTCCTCTTTTCTGCCCTGTACTTGCGTGAAGTTCTTCTTTGAGAAGAGCGCATTCGGTGTCAACATCAATCCTTGTAAGAAGAGTTTTTATCGCTTCGGCACCCATCTGGGCTTTAAAGGAAGTCTTTCCATACTTATCAAGCATCTCTCTGTACTGAAGCTCTGTAAGCAGATCCTTTACTTCAATAGTTTTGTCATTTACCTTCACATTTTCATTGTGAACATCTAAAACCACATATGAGTTAAAGTATAAAATCTTCTCTAATGCTCTCGGGCTCATATCCAGCACAAGACCCATTCTGCTGGGTATACCTCTGAAATACCATATATGGGAAACCGGCGCAGCAAGCTCGATATGACCCATACGTTCTCTTCTTACCTTGCTTTTGGTAATTTCAACTCCGCAGCGGTCGCATATGATGCCTTTATGTCTGACTCTCTTGTATTTACCGCAATGGCATTCCCAGTCCTTAGTCGGCCCGAATATTTTTTCGCAGAAAAGTCCGCCAGCTTCCGGCTTTAAAGTCCTGTAGTTAATTGTTTCAGGTTTCTTGACTTCGCCTCTGGACCATTCCTTAATCATCTCAGAAGAAGCCAAACCGATTTTAATCATGTCAAAATTTGCGTAATCCTGCATTCTCTACTCTCCCATGTCATCTAAATCAACTATATCCTTTACATCGGATATCTTTGAATAATCTATGCTGGTGTCATCATCATCAGCAGTCTTCATTACCATACCGGATATATCATCAGGATCGACATCCTCATCGTCCTCAAAATCATCACCCTTTGCTAATTCCATGTTAAATAATTCATCATTATCAAATGCATAATCTTCAGTTCCGGAAATATTAATATCCAGCCTTGGCATATCATCTTCACTTCCATCACGAAGCATTACTACTGAATTATCAGATTTCAGAATTTTAACATCCAGTGCAAGACTCTGAAGTTCTTTAACCAGTACTTTAAAGGATTCCGGAATACCGGATTTTGGAATATTTTCTCCTTTTACAATTGCTTCGTATGTCTTTACTCTTCCAACCACATCATCTGATTTGACAGTTAATATCTCCTGAAGAGTATAAGCAGCGCCATATGCTTCAAGTGCCCAAACTTCCATTTCACCAAAACGCTGTCCTCCGAACTGTGCTTTACCGCCAAGAGGCTGTTGGGTAACTAATGAGTAAGGCCCTGTGGAACGAGCATGTATTTTGTCATCAACAAGGTGATGAAGTTTCAGCATATACATGAATCCTACAGTAACCCTGTTATCAAAAGGTTCTCCTGTTCTTCCATCATAAAGAACAGTTTTTCCGTCTTCTGACAAACCAGACATCTTCAGACACTCAATTATGTCCATTTCAGATGCACCATCAAATACCGGTGTAGCAATGTTCCATCCTAAAGCTCTTGCCGCATATCCTAAATGAACTTCAAGAACCTGTCCGATGTTCATACGTGAAGGAACGCCCAGAGGATTTAATACTATCTGCAATGGTGTGCCATCTGGAAGGAAAGGCATGTCTGCTTCTGGTAACACGCGGGATATAACGCCCTTATTGCCATGACGTCCAGCCATCTTATCTCCAACAGCTATTTTTCTCTTTTGAGCAATAAATACTCTTACAACCTGGTTAACTCCAGGATTAAGATCATCACCAGCTTCTTTTGTAAAGAGTTTGACATCAACAATTATACCTGATTCACCATGAGGGACTCTAAGTGATGTATCTCTAACATCTCTCGATTTTTCTCCGAATATAGCTCTTAAGAGCCTCTCTTCAGGAGTAAGTTCTGTTTCTCCCTTAGGTGTGACTTTTCCAACAAGGATGTCTCCGGATCTCACTTCAGCACCAATTCGGATAATTCCTCTTTCATCAAGGTCCTTAAGCGCATCATCACCAATATTAGGTATATCCCTTGTTATATCTTCAGGTCCAAGTTTCGTATCTCTTGCTTCAAGATCATATTCTTCAATATGAATAGAGGTGAAAACATCTTCCATAACCAGTTTTTCACTGATAAGGATAGCATCCTCATAATTATAGCCTTCCCATGTCATGAATCCGATCAGTATGTTCTTTCCTAAAGAAATTTCTCCTCCGTCTGTTGATGGTCCGTCAGCAATAACATCACCTGCTTTAACAGATTCGCCTTTTCTTACAATAACTTTCTGGTTTATGCATGTTCCCTGGTTGCTTCTTTTGTATTTTATAATCTTATATGTGTCTCTTTCACCGCTAGAAGTGGTAATAACTACCCTATCAGCAGAAACGCTTTCAACTTTTCCTGCTCTTTTTGCAAGTACGCATACTCCAGAGTCTGTGGCGACTTTGTATTCCATTCCTGTAGCGATAATAGGAGCTTCAGGTTTTATAAGGGGCACAGCCTGTCTTTGCATGTTGGAACCCATTAATGCCCTGTTAGCATCATCGTTTTCCAAGAAAGGTATCATGCTTGTAGCTACTGATACAAGCTGCTTGGGAGAAACATCCATGTAATCAACAGTATTGGAATCCCTCATTACCTTGTTGTTACGGTATCTGCAACTGACTCTGGGCTTTGCGAAATGGCCATCATCAGTGAGTTCCGAGTTTGCTTGGGCAACAATATAATTATCTTCTTCATCCGCTGTCAGATAATCAATAACTTCAGTAACGACATGTGTTCCTTTATTAACTTTACGATATGGAGTTTCAATAAATCCATATTCGTTAATTCTTGCATATGTGCTCAAGGAAGCTATTAGTCCTATATTAGGTCCTTCAGGAGTCTCGATAGGGCACATTCTTCCATAATGCGAATAGTGAACATCACGGACTTCAAAGTTAGCTCTTTCCCTGCTCAGTCCGCCAGGTCCTAAAGCTGAAAGCCTTCTTTTGTGTGTTATCTCAGCAAGAGGATTGGGCTGGTCCATAAATTGTGACAACTGGCTGGAACCGAAAAATTCCTTTATTACTGCTGTCACAGGACGGATATTGATTAATGCCTGAGGTGTTACGATATCAATATCCTGTATTGTCATTTTCTCACGAATGACTCTTTCCATTCTTGCAAATCCTATTCTGAACTGGTTCTGCAATAACTCTCCAACGGACCTTATTCTTCTATTGCCAAGATGGTCTATGTCATCTGTATTGTACAGACCGTAATCTAATCCCAATATGTAGCTTATTGAAGCTATAATATCAATCTTGGTGATATTTTTTGGACATAATTCATACTTTCTTTTTTCGAAAGCTTCTTTAATTTCTTCCTGTGTAGAATATGTCGCAAGTATTTCTTTTAATACTCTGTAATTAACTTTATCGGTAAGACCTAATGCAGTATGATTAAAATCTACAAAGTGAGCGGCATTAACTGTCTCATTTCCGATAACTACATGAATATGGTTATCACATTTTACTTTTACGACATTTATTCCCGCGTTCTCTACTGCAAGTGCCTGATCTTCTGTAATAATATCGTCAGCGTTAACAAGAATTTCTCCTGTTTCTGTATCTATTATGTTTTCAGCAGAAGTTGCTCCGATAAGTCTTGGAGCAATCGAAAGTTTTTTGTTAAATTTATATCTTCCAAACCTTGCAAGGTCATATCTTCTCGGGTCAAAGAATAACCCCTCGAATAAGTTTTCAGCACTTTCAGTTGTTGGAGGTTCTCCAGGCCTTAACCTCTTATATATCTCAAATAGCCCGCCTTCTCTTGTCTTCGTTTCATCTTTTGCATAAGTGGCATCAAGTTTATAGTCTTCCCCGAATACTGCAGTTATGTCAGAATCTTTAGCAAAACCTAAAGCTCTTAAAAAAACCGTTAGTGGAAGTTTTCTGGTCCTGTCTATCCTTACATACAAGACTCCATTTGAATCAGTCTCATATTCTATCCATGCTCCTCTATTAGGAATGAGTGTACTTGAAAAAAGGCTTTTCCCAGCTTTATCTTTCTTTTCAGCATAATATGCGCCAGGAGATCTTACCAGCTGGCTGACTATTACTCTTTCAGCTCCGTTAATAACGAATGTCCCAGTATCAGTCATTATGGGGAAATCACCCATAAATATTTCCTGTTCCTTGACTTCTCCGGTATCTCTTCTGATAAGCCTTACCTTTACTCGCAAAGGAGCCTGATAAGTAGCATCTCTTTCTTTACATTCCTGCACATCAAGCTTTGGCTTGTCTGCAATCCTGTAATCGATAAAATCCAGAATAAGATTATCTGTATGGTCACGAACCGGTGATACGTCTTTAAAAACCTCTTTAAGACCCTCATCAAGGAACCACTGATAAGACTTTTTCTGAACTTCAATTAGATTGGGCATTTCTAGAACTTCTTTGATTTTTGAGAAACTCATTCTTTCTCTTTTTCCGTATTGAATAGGATGTATCATTAATTAGTCACCTCATGTCCTTTTCTATATCATCCTCTTGGTAACGGTTACCATTTTTTAACCTTGGTAAACCGGTGCCACATATTACCGTATGCACCCCGATTTCATGTGTTATCATGTCGACAGGCGCAAAAATACGCAGATTAGCGCATTATCAGTTATTCTATATCATTCGCTTCTGCGTGTCAATAGTCTATGGAGATTTTTTTATATTTTATTGTTAGCACTTACCTTCTTTTTTTTCATTAATTGAGATAAGTGTCCTTAATCTTTGTCATATATCCTTCCAGATATTTCTTAAGCTCTGGTGAAGCATTATCCATCAGCTGGTTTATTCTTTCTCCCTGATTATATATTTCCTGCGATAAAATCTCTTCCATGCGTTTATTTGTCTGAAGATCGAATATTCGAATATTCTTTAGAGTAGATTCAATCTCCTTTTCTATAAGCGTAAGAAGAGCCATATCCTTTTCATCCAAGGTAAATTCATCAAGTATATTTTCCTCAAAACTCATCATGTCATTTAAATTAATTTTTTTCATATATGCCTATATCCATCGTATTCTTGTCTGGCTGTCTGACTATGGTAAGAATGTATTCATTATTTTCAGCGACAAAAACAGTTTCTGATGTAACTAAGATGGTGCCAAATCCTACTGCTATCGCATCTGCTGTGTATTTTTCGAATTTTTCCTTACCGATATCCTCTGTAACTACAGTAATATTATTTGATTCTCCGATGATCTGAAGAATCTTTGCACCATCTGGTGCAGATAACATCGTAATATATCCTTCTTTTGGCCATGTCAGAGGAGTGGTTAGTTCTATAACCACATGCTGTGTATCTTGATCTCTGTTCATTACAAGATAATACTCATCCAAAGTCCCTATAAAAGCTTCCTTTGTCTCCACGGTTATGTCTTTATATCCTGTTCTTTTCAATGTTTCAATATATTTCATAAAGGATTCGTCATCTACATTGTAAATATAAATTCTAAGTACCTGCTCGTAAAACTTATAGTAGTTAACTTCTCCATTTTCAATTTTTGGCAAAACGTCAACTCCAAAATATTCAGAAGGCCAGTCTTCATCCGTTGATACGATAAAGCTTGGCGTGACTGATTCTGTCGGGTCTGTGTTGTTGCATGCGGCCAATGTAAAGACCATAATTGCAACGAGTATGAGTGTAGTAATTCTTTTTGCCATTTTATCCTCCGTTACCTGCTTTTCCTGTAATAGTTTATCATACAACCTTCTGCAAGTACATCCCTTTCAGTTTTAGATAATCCTTCCATGTGCAGCTTTACAGTTCTGGCTTTGTCTGTCATATTCAGTGCATCTTCCTTTATTGAGGCTACATATGCAATTGCATGCTCTTTGCCGGAAAGGACAGTTTCCTTGATGTCTGGTATATAGACATATTCGTCTTCTGTAAAGTTCGGGTCTTGTTTTACTGTAAATGGTATAAGCCCCCAATTGATGAGATTTGAACGGTATCTCTTTGTAGCATATTCATAAGCGATATTTGCATATCCTTTGAGCACCCTCTGGCAGGAAGCTGCCTGTTCTCTTGCTGAGCCGTCACCAGGTTTTTTAGCAAATATGAGATGACCGTCTACACCCTCTTCAGCTGCTGCAAGCTTTGCTTTTTTAACATAATCCGGAGCTTTTCGGGATAAAGTGAACTCTGCAAGAGCAATAGGATTTGACCTGTACGATGAAGTCTCTCCTGAAGGTATAAGTTCATCAGTCGTTGTCACCTCATCTTTTAGTACTGCTGTGACTTTCAAGAGCAGATTCTCTGGAAGTTTTGGTATTTCCGGCCATGGCTTGATATTCGGGCCAAAAATAAGCTTCTGGCTGATGTCTGGCTTTCCATATCCGTTATATACTCTTTTTTCGTAAATATTCTT
>JAAYBX010000012.1 GCA_012729955.1 Clostridiaceae bacterium | reverse complement strand
TTAACCAGTATGATCATTATATATCTTGAAGATATATTCGTGAATGACCATATCAGCGAATCTACAAAGTAGAACATGAAGCAGATTATAAGTAAAAGATTGGTATTGTATTTGTCAACCACTTTACCCACTATTGGATACCAGACGAACTGTAAAATAACGTTAAGAACCGATGCCACCGATATGAATGTATATGACAAACCGAGGTAATTCAACTGATACAAAGTACCATATGACATTGCTATATACCATATAAAGTAGAATGTAGCCACAAGAACCATGAACCGCATGAATTCCTTGTCTTTGATTGGTACTATGAAAACATCCTTTAGCTTAATTTTGTTCTTAACAGGCTTTAAAGGCGGTTCATTTATTTTGTAGAACGAATAGGTCTCCGCCCACATTACTATCCAGCCTAATGTGAATACTATCAGAATGGCAAGATACTGGTCTGATGAAGTGTCTATGAATGCAGATACAATGAGCGGGACTATCAAATTGGCAACCAGTGCTACCATATTTCTTACACTCATATACTGCCCTCTTATCTTTGTATCAATCAGATCCACAAACCAGCTGTTAATAGCTATTGCCATAAAATTATTCAGAGCATATGCAACTAAAGCCATTACTATCATTATGTATGATGCGTTCTGATTGGGAAATATGAGAGGTACCCAGGCTATTAAGACAATTAAAGTCTTCAATATCGTATTTGTTATTAGTATGAATTTCTTTCTGCTTTTTATATGCTGCATAGCATAGCCTGCAAATATAGTAATCACTCCGGCGATGCTTCCGACAATAGGAAGGTAAGCTATAAGGATTTCTGGAGCATGCACCTTATTGAAAAGACCAGTCAAATATGTAGCTCCGGTAAACAATGCGAAGACCGTTCCTACCAGTGCTTGAATTATGAACCAGTCTCGGTCCTTTTTCCCAGGCATAGTCAAGAGCTTTGTATCGTTTCTGTAAAAAAGTGCAATATATATCTTTAAAGAGCTGTTTTTAATTTTATCAAGCATCTTATCATTCCTGCTTTGTCAGTATTTCCGGTCCATTGGATGTAATGGCAATAGTGTGTTCATACTGTACTGAAAGAGAACCATCTGATGTATATGCGGTCCAGCCATTATCTTCGTCTACATAAAGGTCATAATCTCCTTCATTTATCATAGGTTCTATGGTAAATACCATACCCTCCTGTATCCTCATTCCCCTGTCTTTCTGACCGTAGTGCAATATGGCCGGATCTTCATGCATGGAATTACCGATGCCATGCCCGGTAAAATCCCTTACAACTGAAAATCCATTCTTTTCAGCATGCCTCTGAATATAGTAACCGATATCACCAAGACGGTTTTTGTCAACTGCTTTGCTTATCCCTATATCTAGACATTCCTTTGTAACAGCCATAAGCTTTTTAGCAACAGGGCTTATATCTCCCACAGCATAACACCATGCAGAATCACCCATCCATCCATTTTTGTTCACCACCATATCAACTTTAACGATATCCCCTTCTTTAAGCACATATTTGGATGGCATGCCATGACAAATCTCATCATTTACTGACGTACAAGCAGCATAAGGATATCCATGATACCCTTTTTGTGCAGGTATAGCATTATGAGATGTTATGAATTCATCTACAAATTTATCTATTGCAAAGGTGGTTATTCCGGGTCTAATAATCTTCCTTAGATTCTCATGACAAGCCGCAACTATCCTGCCTGCTTCCCTGATTTTCTCGATTTGCGCTTTTGTCCGAATATTAGTCATTATCAGTTCCTTTTCGCTTTTGAATATATCATCACTGGACATTTATATCAAGAAGGGTACATTCATTTATCATAAAATAGCTCAACTGCATAGACTTATTTAAATCTTTGAGCGTATCTAGTAAAGGCTGAATCTGTGCAAGCATGATAAATACTTTTATCTGGGCCGTTCCTTCTGATAAGGGAAGATATACAAGCTGTCTGAAATCATCCTCATTAAATACAGCTTTCCCTTTTCTTGTATAATAGAAATCTTCATACCCCTCTGTCTGGAAGAGTGTCTGATTATCGTAAAATATATGGCTTTTCTCTAAATATTCTCTCGGAACATTACAGTAAGCATAAAAAACTACTCCATCATTATCAAATGCTGTATCGTCAAATGTCACATCAGCATAAGACCATCTTCCATCAATATTTACAACGTTCCATGTATGTGCAGTCTGCTGAGCTTCTCCGCTTACCTTATGACACTTTATACCGGCCATATTAGTGAGCATATAGAATGCATCAGTGTATCCCTGGCAATTTGCAAATCCGGTAATGAGGCTGTATGCCCCTGTTATATTGTATGTGTCAGAATCATCAGTACCTTCTCTTTGGTAGCTCAGAGTTTCACATATATAGTCATGAATAATAATTTCCTTATCGAAATCACTCATCTGACTGCTTATGCTGTTATTTATAAAATCTAAAGCCAGCTGGTAAAGCTCCAGCTCATTTTTATTAAGCAGTGATTTATCGTTGTTTAGATATGCATAAAGTACAGAATCACCAGGATAGTATTCAATTTCATATATTGCATAGTAAGTACCATTTGTTGATGAATAAACAGTCTTGTAACATCCTTTTAAACTATATCTGTCCAGATAGTCAAGATCAGGAAAACTTTCATGCGATGAGGAGCGGACAAATATGCTTCTGTGTCTTTTTCCTATGGA
>JAAYBX010000111.1 GCA_012729955.1 Clostridiaceae bacterium | reverse complement strand
ATGATCTCGTATGCAAAAGAGCTGCTCTCTGAATCGCATACGGCCCATATCTCTTTCTGATTGAATCTATGGAATACTCCAGGTCCATTGCCTTGAACCGCTTGTTTTCCTCCTTGAATATGGATATCTGTATAGGTCCTTTTGAACTTGCAAGGTCAGTTACCCTTATACCGAAACTTCGTATAGGCTTCTGAAAATACCAGTTGGCTTTTACCAGTTTTATAGCTCTGTGGGCTATTTCAGTGGAAATATTCGTGTAATCAGAAAGCTGTCCCTGTCTTTCAAATCCTTCGAGATCGCAGTCTCTTATGTATACCTGCACGGTTTTTCCCTTAAGCCCGTGTTCCCTAAGTCTTCTTGCAACACTTTCAGCCAATACGAAGGATGTTATACTTATATCCTCGATAGAGCACAAATCCTTTGGAGGCGTGGTGCTGTTGCCTATCGATTTTATTATGGTCTCATGCTCAGTATTCTCTACCGGCGAATAATCATTGCCCATAGCGTAATCTTTAAGTATTGTCCCGCATTTTCCCAGCTTGTCACGTATAAATACGGCATCCGCATTTGCAAGATCCCCTATTGTATTTATATTCCAGTTGCTAAGTTTCCTTTTTGTAGCTCTTCCGACATACAGAAGCTCTCCGACATCAAGCGGCCATACCAGGTCCTTGTAATTATCTCTGCTTATGACAGTGACTGCATCCGGTTTCTTCATATCAGAACCTAATTTTGAGAAGACCTTGTTGAAACTAACGCCTATCGATACGGTTATGCCTAATTCGAATTTTATACGCCTTCTTATCTGCTGGGCTATCTCATAACCCTGTTCTATCGTCCTTTTCGGAAAAGAAATATCTATCCATGCCTCATCCATTCCAAAAGGCTGAACTTTTTGGGAATATGAGCAGTAAATCTCTCTTGCAAGATTGCCGAACCTGAGATATCTGTCGTAATGCGGAGGGACTACAACAAGATTGGCAGCTTTAAGCCTTGCCTGCCACACAGCTTCTCCTGTCCTTATGCCAACCTTCTTTGCCGGCTGATTTTTAGCAAGAACTATTCCGTGCCTGTTTTCAACGCTTCCGCACACGGCAACTGGCAGATCTCTAATTGCAGGATTATACAGGCACTCTACCGAAGCATAAAAACTATTCAAATCCGCATGCAAAATTATACTTTCCATAATACCCCTATCTCTAGGTATATTGTATAATACGAACATATGTTTGTAAAGTGCCTGTTTATATGTCAATGTCCTATATTTAGCCCTTATATTCTATTCTTTTTTTACGGGAATATCCTTAAGACCGTATTTCAATGCGGTTCTTTCAAATATCTTTATAAAACGGTTTCCAAGAAGCAGTATTAAAAGAAGATTGGAAACTGCATGAAACATGTCAAATATGAAGGAAGCTGAACTGGCAATCAGAAAAGCCTTGAATCCAGTTTCAGTTATATATCCTGACAGTACATAATAAAGGTTCATTCCCCAGCCGAACAGGAATCCCCATATGAAACCATAAGCAAGCCTGATCCATAGATGCTCTTTTAATGGCTTTCTTACCATTCCTGCTAAAAATCCCATCAGTCCCCATAAGAGCATTTGCCATAAAGTCCATGGTCCGTGACCTAGGAGCATATTTGAAACAAGCGCTGTCAGAGCGCCTGTCATAAATCCGAAAGAAGGACCGAATATCATTGCTGACATTATAACTATGAAAGAAGAAGGGTTTACGCTTGGTAAAGAAGCGAAAAGCATCCTTCCTGCTGATGAAACAGCAGTAAGTATTGCTAGCAGCACCAGCTTCTCCGCACTGGTTTCTTTTCTTTCAAAAATATTGAATCCCATCAGCAATATGCCCACAATTGCAAGTATCAGGGCTAATGCCATACTGCTGAAGGAAAGTACTAAAGAAGCTGCTATAAGGGTAAAGGAAATTATGAAAAAGAAAGTCTGTTTCTTCATGCTATTTCCCTCCGAACGCATTTTCAACATCTTCATAAAGGACCATATCAGCATTAATCTGGTTAAAAGCCCTGTTAACTGAGGTTGTATAATATCTGTTTTCCTTAAAAAAGCTTCTTGCATCCATCGAGTATGCTATTTCTCCGTTAAACAACATAACACAGCGGCTGGCATAGTTTGCAGCAAATTCCAGATCATGTGTCGCACACACGACTGTTGCTTCAGACTGTTTTAATAACTGTGATATTACACGTTTTAAGGAAGGGTCCATGCTTTTTGTCGGCTCATCTAAAATTATGAAATCAGGTTTTTTCAGCAGCATGCATGCCAATACCGCTTTCTGCTGTTCACCTGCCGAGAGGTCATAAGGGTGTTTGTAGAGAATCTCCTTCAAATACAGTTTCTCGGTTAAAGATAAATAAAGGTCTTCATCCATATCCTTAAATGACATCTGTTCATGCACAGTATCTTCAGTAAAAAAGGAATTTAAATCCTGAGGCATATACTGTATTTTGCTATATGATGTTTTTGCCTTCCCGATATGAGGTTTCAGTATCCCGCTTATGATTTTCAAAAGAGTGGATTTCCCCGAACCATTGCTTCCCATTATACACAGGAACTCCCCTTTATCTATATCTAGGTCCAGATTCCTTATAGCATACTTTTCCTTACCATATGCAAAAAACAGTTCTCTTATCCTTACTGCTTTTTCAGAAGATTCTGAAACAGTATCTTTCTCTTTATCTTCTTCCTTCAGAACTGGCTTATTTATCGGCATATAATCTTTAATCATAAGTTTTAGTTCTTTTGGCGTTATACATGCAGGAATATCCTTATCAATAAGTAGCGAGCATTTTGAGACTACAGGTAAAAAATCCCTTATACTGCTACTGTCAGTTTCCCAAAGATTCTTAAGCACATCGCGCGTATCTCCCTGAAAGACTATTTTTGAGCGTTCCATATATACAATCCTGTTTGCCAGTGATATAACATCATCAGGCCTGTGTTCAGTCATTACTATGGTAATACCAAGTTCTTCATTTAATCTTCTTAATACGTCAGTGAACTCTAAAGCGGAAATAGGATCCAGTTGGCTTATAGGCTCATCGAGAAGTAAGATTTCCGGATGTACCATTAACGAGGAGCAGAGGGACACTATCTGCTTCTGCCCTCCAGAAAGCGTATCTGGATGCCGATGAAGAAGGTCTTCTATACCGAAATAGCTTACGGTCTCACTCATCCTCTTTTTCTGAGTATAGGGATCATATCCAAGATTCTCCATTGCTAATGCAAGATCACTTAAAACTGTTGTAGTGACTAACTGGGTTTCCGGATTGGAAAACACTATAGAAATTTTACTGCTGTCAGTTATACTTTCAACTGAACCTGTGACAATTCCGTAAGGAGCAGCTTCTTTTTTCAGACTTCTAAGCAAGGTAGTTTTTCCGCAACCTGAAGGACCCATGACAAGAAGTATCTCTCCTTCATATATATCCAGGTTTATATCAGTAAGAGCGACCTTATTTCTTGTCTTTCCCTGAATATAGTTCTCATATGTAAATCCCATATCTTTTATGCTTATCAGCGTTTTTGGAGCCATAACTTTACAAATCCTCTCTTTAAAGATGCGATACCCTCATTTATGAAAGGCAGGTAAATCACTAATACAGTTACACCATACAGCACAAGATTAAAATCCTTAAGGCCTACAGAGGCTGTAACAGGATAATATGTAAATCCAGTATTACCCAAAATTGCTGCTATATAAATAAACAGGGTAAATGCCATAAATACGGATAAAAGAAGTATATCCCTCAGAGTATATCGGTATCTGGCATAATGCACTTTATTGAATGTACCGTAATTTTTAACTTTGAGGCTTAGTGCTGTATCCATACCCTCTTCTAGAGTCCATGATGTCAGAGCTTTCAAGTATATGCCATATGTCTGGATTTTTTCCCTAACCGACTTATTCACTTTTTCCGAGTTTACTGACTGGACTGCAGCAAGGTCGGACGCTCTTTTCTTAAATAAAGGTATATATCTTAAAGCCATATCAAAAACAAAGGATGTTTTAGGAAGTATATTTGAAAAAAGATACAGAAATTTTGAACTGTCTAGTAGCGTATTAAAGGATATGAATGCTGTCATTACTGACATCAGCATAAGCATGTTATATAATCCATATATTAATGCTTCTTTTGTTATCGGGTTTTTGAAAAGATAGAACATGACCGAACTGCCTTTATGAACAAGCAATATATTAAGAGCAAGCACTGCAGCTCCTATCAGGACTATCCACTTCATTGATTTTAGAAACTTATCCATCCCTGAATAGCACATAGCCATCAGGCAGCATGCTGTAAATAGGGATAGTATGATGAAAGGATTCTTAAAAATGAATATACATGAAAACAAGGCTGTGTAATACATAAACAGCGTAAACGGATGAGATATATAGAATGGGCTTATCATTCTATTATGTATTCCCACCTGATTTCATCTCCTTCTTGTACCTCATAAATTCCGCTGCTTTTAGATGCAGATTCATCATTCACATAAAAAACCCAACCGCTGGCAGGCCCATGATCAAATTCATATAAATCAGCAATCCCTTCAACATAACGTATAGCTCCTGTTCCTCTTGATGATAGGAGAATGTTATTATCTTTACAGGCTGCAAATGTAATGTCAAATACTGTCGTGCCTTCTTCAAGACTAACCTCATATTCAGATAAAAGCACTCCCTTTTCAACAAATGATGCATCTATGGTCACATAGACATATGCTCCATGCGAGCTGGTGTTCTTAACACAGCCTGTTATAGAGAAAAGCATTGTACATACTAAAGTAATAATAAATATTATACGTTTCATCTAATCTGTTCCTCTAAAAAACCTCTTTACTACCGATGATATAGCTGACTCCCTGGTAATATACCCATTATCATCATATTGCGTATCAGCCTTTTTTATCCTGTCCATGCATTTTGAAAATTCTGCAACGGTAATATATGAATCCGGTTCAAAAGACACTGTTTCTCTGCTTGAAATAATACCGCTCAGATAACAGGCTATAACATATCTCGCATGCCAGTTCTCTTTCTTAACATCCAGAAACCGTGGAATGAATATATCCATACTTAACCCGGCTGCCTTATACAGCAACACGCATGCTTCAGCTCTTGTAAGATTATTTAAAGGGCGTAATCCTGATGTGTCTCCAACTATTAAGAAATTTTCAAAAGCTATATATATATCTTCATAGTACTTTTCAGATATCAGGTCTACATCAGCAAATCCCATATCATCTGGACTATTAATTTCTTCAGGCTGATAATCAGAAGGTTCGGGTGTTATTTCCGGGGTTGTATCTGGTAAAGGCTCAACATCTCTTTCCTTTTTTACATACACGTAACCGATATTAACAGCGCTAAGCGCAAGGTATGCCTGTTCTGTTGCTATGTTGTTAGCATTCTGGTTTACGCTATGTTTAAACAAATAATCCTCTGTCATATACTTTTCTATTAAAGTATCATAAGGTGTTTTCCCGTTTCTTACAAACCTTTCATCATTTAACGGAATACCTGCTGTTGATAGTGCGATTATAACCTGGGAAAGGTTTTCAGAACTGTCCGAATTCTGATAATACATGAGCCCGTCACTATCAAGCTTTTTGCTTAAGTATGCCAAAGCCTTATCCATAGCAGTTTTCGCTTTCTGGTCTTCAGGAAAATATGATAAAGCTGTTACTGCCATCGCGCTAAGATCATTATCTGAACCCCAGCCTTTTGCTAAAGGAAAACCTCCGTCCTCATTTTGATACTCCAGTAATAAAAGCATAAGCTTATCGTTTGTCCAGAGCGCGTTTTCATCCACATCAACATCCATCAATGCGAAAATACTGAAAATCACCCCATTTATCCCTGATTTGTCTATATTCTTGAATCCCTGAAGCAGTGCAATCAGGTTGTATCCATGAAAATTATTAGGATCTTTTCCATCCTGTTTTAATAATATGATAATTTTGGCATACTCCAGAGCTGTCCTGTAAATGCCTTCTTTTATAGTTATGTCTTCTTTTAAATAAGTATAAAAGGAGTCAGGTACTTTATAGCCATTTAGAGCAAGCCCGAGAGCCTCCCATATGGAAAGCTCTGCTTTTTCAAGATATGACTGTGATATTTGCGAATGCGCATCTTCTGATGCGGTTGCAGCAACCGTACTGAAAAGCATGCATAAAGCTAATATCAAAGCAAAGGCTTTTTTCATTTATCTTCCGATAGCCTCCATATATGACAATATCAGATATATGGCTTCCTCCCTGGATAGGCCATCTGCAAATACTGTTTTCTGTTTTTCATCAAGTGACACCTGTGATTCAAATGCTTTGCTTAAAGCATACTGCGCAATATCAGATGTAATGTGAGCATTTGGATATAAATATCCTTTTTCATGAGCTGCAAGTCCGTATTTGAACACTGTCTGGGCATAACCATTAAACCAGTGTCCTGCTGTTATATCTATATATTTCTTCCTGTATTTTCCCGCAACCTCAAGATCAGATGCGCGAATAAGCATTGCAAGGAATTCTGCTTTTGTCACTTCATCATTAGGTCTAAGGTTATTATTCTGGTCGCCTGTCAAGATATATTGTCCTACTGCTTTTTCAACATAAGAAAAATATTCATCTGATACTGTTGTATAGTCATTATATGCATCTGTGGAAATATCTTTGTCGTTTGTTACTTCAATAAATACAGATGTTCTGGAAATATTGTCCTCTTTAGGTAATGTGGATATCTCATAAATGCCTTTCTTATTAAAGCTGACCCTAACATATCCATTGCTATCAGTCACATACCCAGCTTTTAAATTGTCTACAGTTATCTCACAGTTAGAATATGGCTGGATTGATACTTCCCATGTAGAGTAATCCAGTACATGACGGTAAAGTCTTAAAAGAACCTTCTCACCGCCTTCTGCCTTTATGTTCATTATATTAAAGAAAGAATAGGTATCAGTCATCCAGTCATTTAAGAGATAAACATCCAGAATATCGCCGTCATTTAAGGGCTGCTCATTTAATGCATACCATGATGACTCGTTATTTACAGTATACATCCAGCTGGCATTATCCACAGCTTCAATTCCTGCCAACATGGATATGAAAGAACCCTTGTTGAAATTCGCGATTTTCGGGTCAGCAGCATCAAATCCATTCTGGCCTAGCGCCCTTATAACAGCATGCAGTGCTGAGAACTCCAGTTCTGATGACACATTGTATTTAGACAGATCAAATCCTTTGGGGTCCATATATGCCGTATAAGTGGTGTCTTTTGTGTATATATTTACTGCTACCCCCTTTCCATATACCTTTATTTGCGCATATGGACGTGAAATAGTATTTATGCCATCAATAACTTTCTCAGCAGATATTTCATGGGTACCCCAGTCTTTAAATGTAAGGTAGGCGTTTCCTGATTCGTCTGTAACTGTATCAGTCTTCTGGCCGTCAATCGTTATTACTGCACCTGAAACATCCTCATATGACACTTCCCATGTGGCAGGATCTGTTACCTGATGCTTTAGGTTCAGTTTAACTGTGTTAAATGCATCAGTTTCATATTCATCATCCACACCAAATGTTGAGTATGAGCAGTTCATCCAGTCTTCTATGTAGTAAATGACTACATAATCATCTTTTACCAGTTCCTGGTCTTTTATTGAATTCCATGATGAGCTGTCGTTTAGCACATACATCCAGCCAGCATTACCTTCTGCAGTCAAACCAAGAACAGTGGATATATATGAT
>JAAYBX010000110.1 GCA_012729955.1 Clostridiaceae bacterium | reverse complement strand
GGTAATCCTCGTATCCTTTAACTTGCTTCTTGTACAGATCGAATGTATATTCCATTACTTCGCTCCTTGCCGTTTTTTACATTATAGCCTATGGGTGATATAAATCAACATCAAATCAGGGAATATATGGATAATTAGTTATTTTGACTACAAACCCTATAAATCATTATGGATTATCACTAAAATGATAGTAAATAGTAACTGTTATTCTTTCTAAAACAACGAATCATCAAGTAGAAAATCAATAACACTTATATTCAGCACACCGTTATCATCATACCATCGTTTTCTCATATCATTCCGGATAAGCAGCTTTGGAAAAGAATCGTGAGTAAGAGATAATGATTTGGTTTCAGATATTTATAGCATTAATTTTTCAAACAGGAACTATTGAGAACTTGTATATATTATTGCACTACTTCTCAATCTGATATCATATCTACCATGAAATTGATTACATGACATACAGCCATTAAGACAAATAGACAGAAGAAAATTGAGAATGTGAAGTCCGTATAGAATATTTTGTATGAAAAGAATAATATTTTTAAAAAGTTGTCCACCCTTTGCTCCTTTTTTACGTTAAATATGGTGTAGAGGTAAAAGTATTTCAATAGTTCAGAAATATTACTGTAATTGTAAACTTTATGTGAACAAACTTGACATATTATATTAGCAGGAGTACATTGAGGTTACAGAAGTTATATTTAGAATTTTTTAGATAGATAATTGTATTATTTATGAAAGCAGAGGATTTATATGAAAAAGAGGAAATTTATAGTTTGTTTTACAATACTATTTATTATAATATCACTGTTGGCTTTATCATCTTGTGGTGCTGTTCCGACAGATACTAATGCACTGAATATACCAATTCAACCGACTCCTTCATTAATTGAGTCTGCAGCTGAAACAGCTGTTATACCTAGTCCTACAGATGCCGCATCAGCCACTGCATTACCGACTGAGACAGCTATCATTACGACCACTACAGCCACCCCTATTATTACACCTATTCCGACTGAGAATCCGGGTCCTCGGGATATCGAACTGGATTTCCTGAATGATAAATTCGATAAGGTTGAGGTTTTAGTTGATGGAAGTTATGTGGATGTAAGCGGGATATGGAAATCATTCAAGGGAATAATTGGAAAACCAATACTTCAAGAATTCAATTACGAGGGAATGTCTACGCTTAGCAATATACGCTTTACAAAAGATGGTAAGGATTTCATGTTCGGCTCATGGATAAAGACTAATAACGCATATACAGGTTCGGATAGATGTTTTGTGATGTATGAATGGGGTAATTATGTAATTACCACCTTATACAAGATCCCTAATTCATCACTTTTCGCGAGGATTTTTAATGTTGATTATTTGCATAAAGATGATCAAAACGGATTAGTACTTAATGAATATTTCAGTGGTAATGTATACCAGATGATGTATGACAGCCCAGTGTTAAAGTACGATAATGCATATATCTGGACACCGAAAAAAGCTGTCCCCATATTTAATATAGCAAAGTATATGAAGAACAGTATAGATGTGAAACCTGATGATATAGGGTCATGTACCAGCGTACGGAACTATACATATATATATTCTGCAGACATAAGTATATTTATGGATATTTACGGGAAAGACACAGCAAGCAAAGGCATATATGCTAATGTGAGATATGAGGATAATGATATCTGGTTGCTTCTTAACTGCTCCATACAGGATTTCGATAACGGTCTTAGTGTAGATGACGCATATCATGTACCTAGAGGTGCTGTGCCTGTAAGAGATGATGAATGGTTCAACGGATATGAAAAGATTGAGGCTGTATATGGCGATACAGTAGTTGATGTGACAGAATACTGGTATAAATATAGCGATTGTATAAAGATATGCGACT
>JAAYBX010000109.1 GCA_012729955.1 Clostridiaceae bacterium | reverse complement strand
TTTAGCATTAAAATCGAGAAGTGTATTAAGATAGCTCCAGTCAATCTCATCCTCAAGCAGGAATGTAATATTTCCATAATCGTCATAAGGAATGCTTACAAACAGCAGTTTGTCAGTAATTATAAATCGAATGATTCTTGTGAGCTTGCCATCTATGAGCTCTTTGTAATTTACAAGGAGGAGGGCATCGTCAAAGTTGTAGGTGTAATTTCCTGAGTAGAGCTGCTTTACGTGAAGTGATGCAATATATCGGGTCAGGAGCTCCTCGTTCCATCCATATACAACACAGTTTTTTTGATTTTCGGCAAACTTGTATGCTTCGACATAATTAATAGCAATTCCGGTTGGTGCTTTGTCATTAATCACGGCTTGAACGGTGGTGGAACTATCCGCAACAGCAACTGTGCCAACTGTCATATGTAGCGCGATAATAGCAATACCCAAAACAACACTTCCCGAAAACCTCTTCGTCGGTTTTACTATATTACGAAGTCTGTAACGCAGTGAGCTTGCTGATGCTGACAGGCAAGTGGTATATCCGTGACTGTTTCCAGCATTTTTAAGCAGAAGATCGGCATATTGCCAACGAGTTATTTCGTCAGTGTCAGCCAAAACAGCTTCATCACAACTAAGCTCAAAATCGTCAGACGCCTTACTTCGCGCGACCCAGTAGAGAGGGTTAAACCAGCATGTTGCCGCACAAAAGCCGATGAACATCTTTGTACGAGTGTCAGCCCTCAATATATGCCTAAGTTCATGACGAAATATTAACAAAAAATCTTCCTTAGTGTAGTTCTGTTTAGGTAAAACAAGTCGCATGGTTCTGTCAAAACAGCCTATGGTAATTGGCGTACTAATGGCTTCTGAGAGCATAACAGGTATCTTATGCTTAATACCATGCTGTTTTGCTTCGTCATACCACGAGGAGAGGATAGTATTGTCGGTAAATTTCTCTGCATTCTTGAGCAAAAAATTGCGATATTTGAAATGTGATATAAACTGCCAGACTATCACACAGACAAAACCGATTGCCCAAATCCATATTAAAGTGGAGAGCCATTGGTGTGGCACAGTAATAGTAAGTCGAGGATATGCGATGTATTTTATGGGATAATATGTAACATAAAGCATATTAGGTATTATCCAGAGTGTTGCACAAGCCCATGCACTGATAAACCGCCGAAATAGAGGGAGTAGCAACAGTAAGACGATATAATAGATACTAATATAAAGAAACAACAGACCCCAGCTCACTAATGCTGCGCTAAAGCGCAGGCCTCTGCCTATTACAAGCAAAGTGATGAGGAATGTAATGAAACACATAGGTAGCGCAAGGGGTTCAACGAGAAAAGTTTTGCGACCTTTCTTTATGTACTCTGTTTTGAGGTTTCTTTCCATATAAATTCGCTGATAAAAAGCAACTATGATTATGCTGCCCAAGAATAGGCTAAAGATAAATTGGTTCATAACTCACCATTCTCCAACAGACTGCGTAGCTCCTCAATATCCTCTTTGCTTAAACCGCTGCCACAAAGCGCAGTAGCAAAAAGTTGCATATCACCACCACATAACTTTTCTACAAAACTTTTGCTTTGTGCAGCAAGATAATCTTGACGAGAAATGAGAGGTGTATAAAGATTGCTCCTACCGTTTTTTTCAGTACGAATAGCACCCTTTTCCGCTAAACGGTAGAGGAGGGTTAGAATGGTGGTCGTGGCTAACGGATGTTTTTTACTTAGAATGTGTTCAATATCTGATCTTGAAACTGGTGGGGTACAATCCCAAATGGCCTGCATTACTTCCAGCTCTGCGTCAGGAAGTCTGCGATTGAAACCTTTCATAGCAATTACTCCTCTACAAATGTAGTATATAGTTATTCTACATCCATAGAAGATGTTTGTCAATAAGCATTAAAATTCAAATGAATCTACGAAAAAACATGGTACCATTGTATGAGCTTATATTATCGCTATAATAAACAAAGAAAGGAAATTGTATCTCACAAAGCAAACTATTATAGTAGCCTTGTTTAACCCGAAATCTCCAATGAGACAACGGTGTGAGAGCTACTTCTTACAGCATCCACTGATAGATTTTTGCTAGCAGTAAGTCAGATACCTTATAGGATTGGGATAACTGGTATCAAACAAAACCAAATGGAATCAAAATACCAGCAGTCGCGTTACTAATCGGCATATTTTTATTAATAAAAGCTATCATATGGTCTGTTGTCGGGTATAGGTTGAAAAGATGTAAAGAATAAGCTGGATTTTACTATTTATGAGTGTCGTTCATATGTCCGTTAATTTGAATATATGTATGGAATTCAAAATTGTTTCACATTTTTACATAATACAAGAATTATCCATTGACTTATTCTTATATCAAGCACTATTTCAACATTTTAAGCAACAAGTCAACATTTGTGATATAAATGTATGTATAGGAGTCTGATATGAAAAAAGAGATGACCAGTAGACAAAGGCAGATTAATGCTATAAGGGGAAAAGAAGTAGACAGGATTCCTTGTTCTCCAAGAATCGGTGCTTATCTTAAGAGCAGGTATTTATCTCAGGATGTTGAAACTGTGATTAATTTTAACAAGATTTACAAGCACGATCCAGTTTATCAAATGATGCCAGGGCTTGTTAATCCAGTTGATTCTGTATATTTTGATTCATCCTATACAAAAGACATAAAGGTGGATTACAAAGAAACTGCTAATGGTGATATGAA
>JAAYBX010000108.1 GCA_012729955.1 Clostridiaceae bacterium | reverse complement strand
TATCCAGAATGAGCGATCCAAAGATGATAAAAGGTATACAGAATGCAGTATCAATACCTGTTATGGCTAAATGCAGGATAGGCCATTTTGTGGAAGCCCAGATTCTTGAAGCAATCGAAATAGACTACATAGATGAATCTGAAGTCTTGTCCCCTGCTGATGATGTTTACCATATAGATAAAACTAAATTCAAAGTACCATTCGTTTGCGGAGCAAAAGACATATCCGAAGCATTAAGAAGGATAAGCGAAGGCGCATCAATGATAAGGACCAAAGGTGAACCGGGTACTGGAGATGTCATACAAGCTGTAAGGCATTTAAGAATGATTAACCGTTCAATATGCGCTATTGCATCTATGAAAGAAGATGAACTGTTTGATGAAGCGAAAAAACTTATGGTGCCATATGACTTATTAATGTATGTGCATAATAATAAAAAACTGCCTGTGGTAAATTTTGCTGCAGGAGGTGTGGCTACTCCTGCTGACGCGGCTCTTATGATGCAGCTTGGTGCAGAAGGAGTATTTGTAGGATCTGGCATATTCAAGTCAGGTGATCCTAAAAAACGGGCAAGCGCAATAGTCCAGGCAGTTACTAATTATAACGATGCTGAAAAAATAGCACGGCTTTCTGAGGATCTTGGAGAAGCGATGATCGGGATAAATGAACAGGAGATACAGCTATTAATGGCAGAAAGGGGTAAATAGATGCTTATAGGCGTGCTTGCTTTGCAAGGGTCATTTGCAGAGCATATAAAGATGCTTAATGATATGGGCATCAGAACAGTTGAGCTAAGGAACCATGAGGATCTTTTAAAGTATCCGATTGACGGACTTGTACTGCCCGGAGGTGAGAGTACAGTACAGGGAAAACTTTTAAGGGAGCTGGACATGATGGATTTCTTAAAGGAATCCATTCAAAAAGGTCTGCCTGTACTTGCTACATGTGCAGGACTCATACTGCTTGCAAAGGAAATAGCCAATGGTGAAAAACCGCATTTTGCCACCATGCCGGTCAGGATAAGAAGAAACGGGTTTGGAAGGCAGGTAGCCAGTTTCCATGCAGATTCAGATTTTTCAGATATAGGGATAATACCCATGACTTTCATAAGGGCTCCTTATGTTGAAGCAATATCAGAAGGAGTGGAAATACTGGCATCTGTTAATGGGCTAATTGTCGCTGTCAGATATGAAAACCAGATAGGTTTATCCTTTCATCCTGAGCTTAACAATGATTACAGGATATACAGGATGTTCATAGATATTATTGAATCGAGAAACTTATGCGCAGCATCATATAAGATTGCAGTATCCTCGTTAGCATGGAAGCCCTGAATACAAGGTTCAATAAAATAATTTATTTTTTTATTGACACTTACCAATAGTTTATATATATTCAGTTTGTGGTAATGAACTTAATTAGATAGATAAAATTGGTTTTAAAAACATAGATAAGGGGGTAGAATCATGTTTTGTACAAATTGCGGTAAGCAGATACCGGACGGTTCAAAATTCTGCACTAACTGTGGCGCTTCGATGGGAAATAACCAGCCGCCTATACAGAATCAACAGCAATTCCAGCAGCCATACCAACAGCCATACCAGCAACCCTTTAATGCTCCTAATCCACCTCCATACAGGCCGAAAAAGAGTAAAGGCGGCGTTATCGCTGTAGTTGTTCTCCTTGTAATAGCATTAATTGCTGCAGGGATTTTCTTTGGTCCTAAAATAATTGATCTTTTCAAACCTTCTCAGACACCTGGCAGATCAGCATCAATCGGATTCACCCAGCAGAATGTGTCTATTGAAGCCACTGCAACTGTGGATAATAACGGAGGTATAGTATCATTACCCTCAAACAGCGCACTTGCGGGAAGTTATGTTACAGTTCCTGCTGCTGCAGTCGACCAGCAGGTAAATGTTTCTGTAGGCACAGTAACAGGAACATACACAAATGCCCCTGAGTCTATCTCCCAAACCGCCCTTCATCTGGATTTAGGCGGATATGAGGATCTTACCCAGCCGATACTTATCACATTCCAGTATGCAAAAAATGCTGTAGAAGCTGAGAGGATACCTGTTGGCCTGTATATAGACGAAACAGGCAAACTTAATCAGATGATGACTCACAGCATAGATAAAGAAGCTGGGCAGTTCACTGTAATGACATTCCATGCAAGCACCTTCACCTATTATATACTTGATGATATTGAATCATATCCAGACACATATGCAACCAACTTTTTGCCTAGCAAGGACGGATTTGCCGAAGTCAATACCGGTTCCAGCATATTCTCAGGCGGCGAGTGTTATGGCATGAGTACATTTGCTAAATGGTATTATCTCAACAAGAAGACATCAGCATCAGATGCATTATTTGACTTGTTCAGAACACCTCAGATGGGAGTATCACCAACAGGAGACATAATAACCCCACAGGATGTAATTGCAACCAAAGCATTCCAGTATACTACAAAGGAATCTTCAATTTTATGGGATACTGAAAGAATGTTTTCAAGTTATGTGGAAAAAGATGAAGAAGGCAACATTACTGGTTACAGGATGGATAACTCTGTTTCAGTACGTTGTATTATGGATGCGATTTATTTCTGGGAAGAACCAGTTGAAGTAGGCATTTACGGGACTGGAGGCCATTCAGTCCTTGCTTACGGATATGAAAAAACTGCAGATAAAATAACTATTAAAATATATGATCCCAACTTCCCTGGTGATAATGCTCAAAAGATAGTTTATGACATAGCAACAAAAACAATATCCACACCTGCATACCCTGCTGGTTTTCTTGATGGAAGGCTTACAACAACCGGTTATGGCACATTTACCAGCGTAAATGAATATGAAAAAATACTGGAAGATGCAAAAAATAACTTTGCTGGTACAATTGCAGACCTTGAAGTCACAGACCCTGTAAACGGATTAATAGTCGAAACAGGAACATATATCGTATCCGGTTCTTTGGACACATTGAATATGATGGGAGAACAGGTTGGAGATATGATAGAGATAATTTCCGATAAAGGACAAATATTCCGCCAGACCCTAACTAAGAATGGTACAAGTCCATCCAATTTCTCTGTTGAAGTACCTTTAAAGAGCGGAGAGAACAAATTCCTGATTAATGTCATATACAATGATGAAAGCGGAAATGAACATTTTATGTCTCATGATTTTTATGGTTGGTTAATAATTAACTCCACTGTTCCGACGAATGCGATTTATATAACCTTGACATGGGATGGACAACCGGACGTAGACCTGTATGTTACCAATCCAAATGGAGAGACGGCTTATTGGGAATCAAAAAACACATCTGACGGAGGTTTTCTGGATATTGATGACACTTCCAGTTACGGTCCGGAACACTACACATTGAAAGCATCAGATTCTGTGTTATGGGGTCAGGCATATACTGTACGCCTGCACTATTATGATGGAAATGGGCCAACAAGCTATAACGTTATAGTTACAGAAAACGAAGGTACAATATATGAAAGGACTTCATACTATAGCGGAGTCATATCAACTGACGGGTATGAGATAGATGATTATTACAATAACGATGCGCCTGGGAGCTCAGGTCCTGACTGGGTGGATATTTGCACAGTAGTGCCGCTTCGGGATGACAACTGATTAATATGAAATTAATGATAAGGAAAACAGATGAAAGAAATACTTAAAGCAATTTTAGCAGTAATCATAGCAGTAGCAGTCAGCCTAATATTCTTCATTGCAGCTAATGAGCTGTTTACATCAACTCCGATTGACATGACTCTGTCTGCCATATCCTGGCTGCTGTATGGAATATTTATAGTGTTATCATTTGTAATGACTTACCTTACAAAAAAGAAACATAAACTGTTTGCTTGGTCATATATGATTGCATCACTGATAGGCCTTACAGTATTCCATATTATATTGATATCAGTTAAGTTCTTCTATTAGATACCTCTGACAAATAGCAGTCATAACCTGCACGCATCCAGAAAATTGCTGGGTGCGTGTTTTTTTCATCTACTGCTAAATCCTATTTACATACTAAGTTGAGTTTCCGTAAAATGCATTCTCAATCAGTAAAATGACTGCTTCTCATGGAATATCTGAAGGACATAGAAAGAAAAGATAGCATTTTACGGAATTAAGC
>JAAYBX010000107.1 GCA_012729955.1 Clostridiaceae bacterium | reverse complement strand
ACTTTCTTTTTGTGCCGGTTTTCCTTCAAACTTAATCTGCTGTATTGGAGCAGTATATGATTTTTGTATCTCTTCTACAGGTATCTCCTGAGTATTAATTTCACTTCTCATGAGTGTTCTTGATTTATCCTGAATAAGTTTAACAAGTATTACTGTTACTGAAAATTCTTCGTTGTTATTGGAAGTGTAAAGTGAACTGATATTCTGAGCGATAGCTTCAGCAGAATCATATGTATTAATACGGTCAAGAATGTCTTCTGATGAAACCGCTTTGGCAATGGTTTCTGACAATAATATTATCAAATCATTAGTTTTCAATGCAGGAAGCTGAGCTGTCTTTATTCTGATGTTATCATCATCTGGAAAAACCTTAACTATATTCCCTCCAGAAATATACATCGCAGAATCTGTATCAGTAACTGCTAAAAGACCCTTATCATATGATATGACAGCTGCACTAACCTGTCTGCTCATTGGCGGTATTTCCCCTGATGCCTCAAGGTTGTCAAGATAAGTAACTGTAGTAGAAATGTATTCTTCAAAATCAGAAAATTTGGTTTCAACATCAGAATCTTTGTATTTCTTAGTATAGCGTCTGATTTCACGCATTAAAGATACATCTGATTTTGAATCGCTGGTTTCCATATTTTCATCTATTAAGAATACAAAGTCGGTATCAGCATACTCCATTATGACTTCTTTGCTGTCGTAATTAAGAGTGTTTACAACTTTTCCGTTAACATATGCTCTAAGATCAGTTTCTTTTTTGTTATTACAGGTAATGTTTGCGGTATTGAGTAATATTTTTCCCATTGTTCCACCTTTTTGTGTTTTGCTCAAGTTGAATTTTAACATTCATGACATTAAAAATCAATCTTTATTACCTTTAATGTACGTATTTTCAAAAATCTTAATGAAAGATATCAAATCATTTTCATCTGTGTCAGTAGTATTTAATATTATGTCACCAATTTCTAAATAGTTTTCCCATTTCATCTGCATGTTAATTCTATCTACTGCCTGATCTTTGTTTATGCTATATCTTTTTGTTAAGCGTGCTATCTGAATTTCTTTTGAAGCAACTGTTACGATAATGATATCAGCTGTATTAATAAATCCTTTTTCAACTGGAACAGGAACATCGAGAACAATATTCCTGTTCTTATTATCATTTATAAAAGCATTTATCTGATGAATAACATACTTATGCGTAATTAAATTAAGTTTTTCGAGTAATTCTGGATTATGCATTACTGTTTTAAGAATATTCTTTTTATCAAGAGTATTAAACTCTTTGAGTATTTCCTGCTGCATATTATGATTTTCAGTAAAAAGAAGATTATATGCTTTATCTGCATCAAAAATCAAATAACCGTTTTTTTTAAATATATTAGATAATGTACTCTTTCCGGTTGCTGTCTGACCGGTTATACCAATAATCATAATTTATCCTTTCAACAATGAATCCTGAACGGATATTTCTATATCAAGAGGCACTAACAGATTAAAATTATTTTCCATTGAATCAAGCAGCAATTGCTTTACCTGCGGAATTTCCTGATTATGTGTTTCGATAACAAGCTCATCATGAACTTGCAGTATAAGGCGAGATTTCAATTTCATTTGCTTAAGTTGCATATATACTCTTATCATAGCAATCTTAATTATATCCGCTGCTGTTCCCTGTATAGGAGCATTTAAAGCTACTCTTTTTCCGAATTCCCTAACAGTAAATTTCGGTGAGCTTAGTTCCGGAAGATATCTTCTTCGTCCATAAATAGTAGTTACATAACCATTTTCTATGGCTGAGTTAATAATTCTGTGCATATAGTCCCTTACTCCTGAATAATGGTTTAAGTAATCTTCTATATATTTGGCTGCCTTTTTTACTGGTACATTGATATCCTGAGATAAACTATAATCTGATATGCCATATATTATTCCGAAATTAACAGCTTTAGCTGCATATCTTTGTTCTTTAGTTACTTCTTCTTTTGTAATCCCGAAAACTTTAGCTGCTGTAGCAGTATGTATATCTTCATGATTCATGAATGCGTTTATCATATTTTCATCTTTTGCAATGTGAGCAAGTATACGTAATTCGATTTGCGAGTAATCACCGCTTACAATTGTATATCCGTTTTCAGGTACAAATGCTTTACGTATTTTCCTTCCAATCTCTGTTCGTATAGGTATATTCTGCATGTTCGGATCTGTTGAACTTATTCTGCCTGTTGCAGTAACTGTTTGATTAAATTTACTATGAATTCGTCCGTCAATTGCTATAGAAGATAATAAACCTTGAGCATATGTTGAATAAAGCTTGGAAACAGTGCGGTAATAAAGAATTTCTTCTATAATCGGAAATTGTTTCAGCTTTTCTAAAACATCAACAGAAGTGGAATATCCGCCAGATGCGTTTGTTTTTGCTTTAGGAAGATTCAATTTTTCGAAAAGAACCTGACCTAACTGTTTAGGGGAATTAATATTAAATGTGCACCCGGCATATTCAAATATTTTTTTTGCTGTTATATTAAGCTCATTATCGAAATATTCGGAAAGCTTAAGAAGATACTCTTTATCCGCTTTTACACCTATAAATTCCATATATGCTAAAATTTCAATCAAGGGTAATTCAATATCCCAAAAGAGAGATTCCATACCTGTTGCCCTTAATGCACTATTTGTATAATTATATAAAAACTCTATTTTATATGATTTTGGATCTATATTAGTACCTGATGAATTAAGATTTCTGTATGTATCATCAATATCGTATTTTTCCTTCATTGAATCTAAAAGATACATTGCAGTTGCAGTATCATAATATTTTTCAGGAATCTTAATGCTGTTAGAAAAACAATAAACAAATATATCTTTAAAATAGTGTGACACAATCTGCATTGGTTGTGAAAAAACATTTTCAAGCAAATAATCTGCTTTTTCTCCATAAGTTTTGATAATCATATGATTTTCATTCATAATTTCAAGGTCAAGCAGATTATTCTCTATTTTATATGAAAGAAATAATATCGAGCTATTCGATTTCAAATCATCAAAACTATAAATTTCTTTAAATTCTAGTGATTGTTTATTAATATCATCATCTTGTTCCTTAAGATTAAACTTTTGAATTAAAGAGTTGAATTCCAGTTTTATAAATAAATCAAGAAGGGTTTTATTGGAAAAAGGTTTTCTTTCTAGACTATCCAGTATAAATCCGTCAAATTGAACTGAAGTGTTTATTTTTGAAAGTTCTTTGCTTAAAAAAGCTTTGTCTTTATCTTTAATAAGCTTTTCTTTCAAAGATGCTTTTGAGATATAATCAATGTTTCTATAAATATTATCCAGGTCACCATATTCCTTTACTAGGTTTAAAGCACCAATCTGACCAATTCCCTGAACTCCAGGAATATTATCTGATTTATCTCCCATTAATGCTTTAACATCAACATATTTAGATGGCTCGATGCCATATTCCTTTTTAAAATTTTCTATATTAAAAATATTAACTGCCTTTTGTCCGGATATAACTGTTGGAATTTTTACAGTACATCTGTCAGAAACAAGCTGAAGCATATCTCTGTCACCTGTAAGTACAACTACTTCAATATCATCAGAAGCATATTGAGAGAGCGTACCAAGTATATCATCTGCTTCGTACCCTTCTTTTTCAACTAATGTTATATTCATTGCATGGAGGATGTCTTTTAGTATAGGCATTTGTGAAGCTAACTCTGAGGGCATTCCCTTTCTTCCGGCTTTATATTCACTATATATCTCATGTCTAAAAGTTTTCCCTTTTAAATCAAAAGCAACTGCAATATGAGAAGGATTATCTTCATTAAGATATTTTTCCAGAATATTTAGGAATCCGTAAATTGCATTTGTAAATATGCCATCTTTTGTTACAAGCATGTTTGCAGCCATGCCGTAGAATGCTCTATTCAAAATGCTGTTTCCATCAATTAACAGTAGTTTTTTCATTATATACAATTATACCACGAATGACTCTATAACTAGTCGGAATATATAATGATTAATTTTACATATTCATTATTATCGGAAGCGCTCTCGTCAGTTTTGTAGTTTGAATCTTTTTTCAGATTAAGTTTTTCAGCAATTTTTTCTGTATCAATATTATATGATATGAATGAGAGTTCGTTTTTTTCAGTGACTGTGCAAACATCAAGGATAAGAAATTCATCTGATACACTGGTTATATCTCCAATTATCTCATCATAATTTTTGTCTGTTATGTAATTATATGTGCTTAAATCCTCCTGGTTCATTTTATAGCCTGGGGATAAAACAGATCTGTCCTGATTCTCAAAATCAAAGGCAGTGGTTATCCCAAATACTGTTTCTTCATTCTGCACTTCAGATAGTTCTTTATTTGTATCATTATAGTTCTTATCTCTTTGAATATTATGAAAACCACCGGTCAATATATAAACTCCGACAACAACTACCATGCAAGCAAAAGCAGCAGCATAACGCAAATATACTTTTCTGTTTATAGCTGGTTTGGACTGTTGTTTTTCTATTTCTTTCATCACTGCATCTTTTACATCAATAGTGTAATCTTTTTTTAATCTCTTTAACGAGTTATTTAATATAAGCATGGAGTCAAAATATTCTTTACAAGAAATACACTCCAAAAGATGCGTATCAAGTTCTTTTTTTATTTGATCTGACCTTTCCTTGTTCAGATATTCATGTATTATTTTTTTGTACTTCCTGCAGTTATCCATTATTTCTTCTTCCTGTTATATATAACGTAATATGTGTTTAAAAAGTTCCTTTTTCTTTCAAGATTGATGCCAGTCTTTCTCTTGCTCTGAATAATCTTGATTTTACGGTTCCAACAGGAACATTTAATATTCTGGAAACCTCGATAAGCGATAATTGTTCTATTTCAAATAGAATTATAACTTTTTTAAAATCATCTGACAGTTCATTTATAGCTCTTCTGACAGCCAAGACAGTTTCATTACTCTGCACAATATCTTCAACCCCGGATTTTTCATCTTCTATCTGAATGAAATATTCATCATCGTCATCCGTTAATGGTTTTTCTATTGGCACATCATTCTGATATTTTTTATTTTTTCGTAAAAGATCTAGTGAAGAGTTAGTGACAATCCTGTATAACCATGTATTGAATGATGATTGAAAATTGAACTGGCCTAAATTTCGGAATGCTTTAATAAATGAATCCTGAACGCAGTCAAGAGCATCATCATGGTTTTGAACTATTTTTATGGATATAGCATATGCTTTATTCTGATAACGCTCAACAAGAATACCAAAAGCTGAAGTATCTCCCTTGATGCTCATATTTATAAGCTGTTCGTCACTATAGTCCATAAAACCTCCATTCGGTATATAATAATATCATGAAAATATACTTATTAGAATCCTGATATTTATTTAAGTTGATTATGGATTTGTGCACTGATATAATTCTTTTTATGAAATTGAATGTTGCTTTATCTGTATTATCATGCAAAATATCGTGTACCCTTTTACGAATATTCAATAAAGGTGGAACAGCTCTGCCAGGTAAAATAGCCTCTTTCTTTTGTAAGGATATTTTGAAATACGTTTCAGAAAATGTAAAGGTTATTCTTGTTACAGGTACTAATGGAAAAACAACAACATGCAGGATTATTGAAAATGGTTTTATACTTTCCGGTCTAAACTATTTCTCTAATAAATCAGGAGCTAATCTTCTAAATGGAGTTATTACATCATTTTGTCTCTCATCTTCATTATCCGGTAAAAATCATCATGATTATGCTGTAATAGAATGTGATGAAGCAGCATTGAGCCATGTTACGAAATTTATTGATCCTGAAGTAATATTAGTTACTAATATATTCAGAGATCAGCTGGACAGATATGGAGAAATTACAAATACTTTAAATCTGATAGCAAAAGGGATTAATAATTGCGAATCTGCATGTATATGCATTAATGCCGACTGTTCGTTATGTACTCATCTTCTATCGATAACATCGAAAAAAGCCATATTATTCGGTGTAGATGAAAAAATATATGATAATCTCATTAAGGAACCGAAAGATGCACTATACTGTATAAAATGCAGGTATCCATATACTTATGACTATATAACATATGCTCACTTAGGTGGGTTCAAATGTGAGAACTGTGGCTATCAGCGTCAAAATCCGGATGTTCATGCAGTCGGGATACTTAATACTGATGCTTCTGGCAGTGATATAGAAATTATAATCAGGAACAGGAAATACAAGACAAGAGTAAATTTACCTGGTGCACATAATATATACAATTCCTTAGCTGCTGCATGTGTAATGAATGCTATTGGAATAGAAGACACTCATATTTTAAATGCTATCGGTTCTTTTGAAAGCGGATTCGGGCGTATGGAAGAGATTAATGTAAATGGTATATCCCTAAGTATTATTCTCGTTAAAAATCCTGCTGGATTTAACCAGATACTGAATTACCTGTTTATAGTTGATATAAAATTCATATTAATTATAATGCTTAACGACCAGGCAGCTGATGGTACTGATGTATCTTGGATTTACGATGTTGCATTCGAAAAACTTTTAGATATTCATAATAAAATTGAACATATATATATTGGAGGTTCAAGAGCTTATGATATGGCTCTACGGCTGAAATATGCTGATATTGACATGTCAAAGGTAAGTATCGAGCAAAATGACGCAAACCTTGTAAATAAGGCTTTAGAGCATAATATACCTATATATATTACACCTACCTATACTGCTATGTTTAATTTGAGGAATATGCTTGCGAAAAAATACTCTTTAAAGGAATTCTATGAATGAAGAAGCAAATTAGGATATGCCATCTATACCCTGATATTTTAAATCTATATGGTGATATCGGAAATGTAATTACTTTACAAAAAAGGCTCACAAACCGTGGGATTGATTGTACTATAGATAATATTTCTGTTAAAGACACCTTATATGTAGAAAATTATGATATTTTTTTTATTGGAGGCGGCCAGGATTTTGAGCAGGAAATCCTCTTGGAAGATCTGCTTGTAGTTAAGAAAACTCTGATAAAAAAGGCTATAGATGAGAATAAGACATTCCTAGCAATATGTGGAGGATATCAGCTGTTAGGTAATTATTACAAAACTTGGGATGGAACAGTTCTGGAATTCGTTGGTGCTCTTAATGTAAATACTATAGGAGATAAAAAACGAATGATTGGAGATTATATCTTTACATGTGAAGATGAAAAAGGCTGTTTTGATGTAATTTCGTTTGAAAATCATTCAGGTAAGACCTTTCTTTCAAGTGATGTTCTGCCTCTTGGAAAGGTTATTACAGGTTATGGGAATAATGGTCAGGATAAGACAGAAGGTGCTAGATATAAAAATGTGTTCGCTTCATATGGACATGGTCCGCTTCTTCCTAAGAATCCAAGACTTGCTGATCTTATTATAAAAACATCCTTAAAAGAAAAATATGGCACCATAGATCTCGTTGATTTAAATGATGAGTTAGAGATTAAAGCTAATAATATAATGCTTGAAAGAGTTAAATTCCATACAAAGAAATAATCTGTGTCATTGTTTGAAATGATCTTTTTGCATATTCGTTATATTTTTCTGATTTATTTTTAATATGCTTTTCTAATGCAGATAAAATACCGTAATTGGCAGTCATAGGTAAATAACTTTTTGTAGGTATTGTTGCTATATGGTTTTGTAATGCACCTATTACAGTATTAGCTGTAAAATCAATTTTTTGAAGTTTTTCCGCTTCTCTTACACAATTAATAGCTGCGACTATCCCTGATGATGCTGAAGGAAGATATCCTTCTACTCCTGTTATTTGTCCAGCAAAAAACAAGTTTTTATAATTTTGCATCTGATAATACTTATTAAGAACAGCCGGTGCATTTAAATAAGTATTTCTATGCATCACTCCATATCTTATAATTCTGCATTTCCTAAGAGCGGGTATAAGTTTAAGCAGTTCATCTTGCATTCCAAATGTAAGGTTAGTCTGAAATCCAACAAGATTATATATGCTTGCAGCAGCATTATCTTGTCTTAGCTGTATGACTGCATAATCTTTTGTTTTTGTATGAGGATTTGTTAATCCAACCGGTTTCATAGGGCCATATCTTAACGAATCATATCCTCTTTTTGCTAAAACTTCAAAAGGCATGCAACCTTCGAATACCTTCTGTTCCTCGAAATTTTTCATCTGCACAGTTTTAGCATTGACAATGAAATCATAAAAAATATTATACTCATCTTTTGTTAAAGGACAGTTTATATAAGATTCATCGTTTATATTATATCTGGATGCCTTATATGCATTACTAAAATCAATATCTTCATACAATATGGTAGGAGCAATTGCATCATAAAAAAACAATCCATCATCTGATACTACATCTTTTATACTTAAAGCAAGCTCATCAGTCATTAATGGACCTGAAGCAATTATTGTAAAGTCATTTGTATTTTCAATAAAACCACCTATATCATTTATCTTCTTGTTTATAATATTTATATTAGCATTGTTACATATATATTCTGTTATATCTTTAGCAAAGCCTTCCCTGTCTACTGCTAAAGCAGTACCTGCAGGAATTTCATTTCTATATGCAGTACTCATTACTAGTGAATCCAGCATACTCATTTCTTGTTTTAAAAGTCCGCTAGCAGAATTCAATGATTTGCTTTTTAATGAATTACTGCAGATTAATTCAGAAAAATATTCGCTTTTATGGGCACAAGTATATTCAGCTGGTTTCATTTCATATAAGGTAACACTGAAACCTTTTTTGGCAATATAGGCTGCAGCTTCACAACCTGCAAGTCCTGCCCCGATAACATTAAATTTTATACTATCAGTCCTGATCTTTTTCACCCTTCTTAGTCACTTTTACGAATTTTGTGACATAATCGCATTTATCTGAAGAACACCTTATTAAAGCCTGTTTGTCTTCATAAACTTTAAGCAGGAAATTACTGCATTTAGGACATTTTCTATCCTTAATAATAGTACCCCATGATGAAAAGTCACATTTAGGATAATTTTCACAGGATATAAATTTTACACCGCCTTTTGTTTTTTTATTTAAGATTTTACCATTACATTTAGGACAGGAAAAACCTGTATCATCAACTATTTTTTTAGTAAAATCGCATGCAGGATAACCAGAGCAACTTAAGAAATCTCCGAATCTCCCGGATTTCAACACCATTGGTTTCCCACATTTCTCACATATCTCATCAGTAGGTATTTCAATTTTAGTATTAATCTTGTCTGCAATTTTAATCTGCTCGATATATTCCTTATAAAATTTATCTATTAAGGATACCCAGTCTACTTTTCCTGATTCAATATCATCAAGCTGCTTTTCCATTTGCGCTGTAAATCCGTAATCAAGTAAAGTAATAAAATTTTTAACCATGAATTTATTAACTGTAAGCCCTAATTCAGTTGGAACTAAAGATCTTTTCTCTCTACTCACATAGTTTCTTTTAATAATTATATTAATAGTAGGAGCATAAGTGCTAGGTCTGCCAATTCCCTTCTCTTCCATCATCCTTACAAGTGATGCTTCAGTATATCTTGAAGGTGGATTGGTGAACTTTTGGCTTTTTTGAAGATCATGTTTCACAAGCTGTTCTTTGGCAGAAAGTTTTGGCAGATATGTATTTTCGTATTCGTCCTGTTCTAAATCCGTTTTCTCAGTTTTTTGTTCTTCATAGATAGTCATATATCCTTTGAATGTCACTACATTGCCACATGACTTAAACATATACGGTCCGCAAGCTATGTCAACACATGTACTGTCATACTCAGCAGGAGACATCTGGCTAGCAATATACCTGTTGTATATAAGTGTATATAAAGCTAATTGATCCTTAGAAAGACTTGCTGATACTTTTGAAGGTGATAAATTAAAGTCAGTGGGGCGTATTGCCTCATGTGCATCCTGAGTATTATTTGAATTTTTATAACTAGGTATGTTATTAGGTATGAATTCACTCCCAAAATTATGTTTAATAAAATCACGTGTTGATATCTGGAAATCTGATGAAATTCGTGTGGAATCAGTTCTCATATAAGTTATAAGTCCGACAGAACCTTCATTTTTAATCTCGATACCTTCATATAATTCTTGTGCAACTTTCATGGTCTTCGAAGTAGTGAAACCTAATTTATTAGATGCATCCTGCTGTAAAGTTGATGTTATGAAAGGAGCAAATGGATATTTTTTTCTCTTTGTCTTTTTAACTGATTTTACAGTTATTATATTATTATTAACAAAGTTAAATACTTCAATCGCTTCGGCTTCGTTAGATAATTTTACTTTTACATTATCCTTACCATAAAATTTTGCAATAAAAATCTGATCATCTGAAATTTTGCTTAGTTTTAATATAAGGTTCCAATACTCTTCAGGTGTAAATGAATTTATTTCGTCTTCTCTGTCGCATACTAATTCCAAAGCGACAGACTGGACCCTGCCTGCGCTTAGACCCTTTTTTATTTTTTTCCATAAAAGAGGGCTTGTCTTGTATCCTACTATTCTGTCAAGAACTCTTCTGGCCTGCTGAGCATAAAACATATCCATATCTATGGATCTTATCGAATTCATTGCATTGCTTACAGCAGACTTAGTAATTTCATTAAAAGTAATTCTGCATTTTGATAAGGGATCGATTTTTAGTATATAAGCAAGATGGTAAGAAATAGCCTCTCCTTCACGATCCGGGTCAGTTGCAAGATAAGTAATATCGCTATCTTTTACGGCTTTTCTAAGCTTATCAACTACTTCTTTTTTCTCAGACAGAATCTCATATCTTGGTTCGTAATCTTTATCAACATCAATTCCGAATGTTTTTTCAGGTAAATCTCTTATATGACCGAAACTAGCCATAACATTAAAATCATTTCCTAAAAATTTTTTAATTGTATTGGCTTTTGCGGGTGATTCCACTATAACCAGTTTTTTTGCCATAATTGCCTCCAATCAGCTGCCTTTACAATAATAAATGTTTTTCCAACTAATTTCAATAGTCTTTAACTCCTGACAGAATAAGTCAACATCAGTTATAAGACCTGCTCCTTCTTTAATTAAAACATTTGTTCCGTTAAAACCAGTGTCTATGTAATTCGGGAAACAGTAAACATCTCTATTTTGTGACAATGCATAATTCGCAGTTATTAAAGAACCGCTTTTATCTCCTGCTTCAACCACTATAGTACAAAATGATAATCCGGAGATAATTCTATTTCTTTGTGGAAAATATATTTTTCTAGGCTTGCAATCTGGAGGATATTCGCTGATTAAACATCCCTTATTCCGTAATTTATCATATATAAACTTATTTTCTGAAGGATAACATATTTTCAGACCATTACCAAGTACACCAACTGAATTTCCATGTTTTAAAGCGCTAACATGACTTACACCATCAATACCCTTTGCCATACCGCTAACTATTGTAAAACCTTGTAAAGACAAGCTTTCTGATAAGTTTTCAGTACATCTTATACCATAACTGCTTGGATTTCTAGAGCCTACAACAGAAACCATACACTCTTTTGGAATATCACCTATATGATATAAGACTATCGGAGCACTATATATATCTTTTAAAATTTTTGGATAGTCTTCAGAATAAATATCAGTAATCACAATATCACTGTTTGACTTGACATATTTCGTATATTTATAATTTTTTACCATTTTTAATTTTTCATATGATACATCAGATAAAAGTGAAAGATTAAGAAGATCTTCTTTATCCATATCAAAAATTTCATAGACAGATTTACTAGCTTTGTATAAGCGGTATTTTTCATTGGGGTTCAAAAAGTCTATACTTGAAAAAATGTATCTTGCATCATCCATTATCTGAGGATAATATATAAATCAGTATTATTAAACAGACAATTTGTTAAGTTCTCTCTTTAAAAGCCTCATATATTTTTGAACATACCTTGTAACTGCTGTATCCAGTGGAAATTATAGGAAATTCTTTGGATATGGCGTAATTTATGATCTTATTATCGAGTAAAATGTCGTAAGGGACAATTATACAAGACATTGCTTTTTCTAAGGCAAGATCAATAGCTGCTTCGTCAGCATCTGCATTTACCCATGCATAATCCTGTGATCCTTTTTCCTGAACAATTTTTTTACAGTCACAACAGAATACATATTGTATTTCTCTATTCAATCCCAAATCAGATGTTACACAGCGACCCTTTAATATAGTTATTAAGTCATTTACTACCATATCATATCACCGCCTTCGATTAAATTTTATCATAAAAAGAGCGGTATTTCTACCGCTTTAATTATTTGTAATGTGAAAGAGCGTATTAGTTATTTTGTTGCTATATATCTATCTCTCTTTACATAATGAGTATGCAGCAGCTCATGAGCCTTATGGCTCCCAGGTTTTTCTGCATATTCTTTGTAAAATTTCTGAACAAATTCATTTTCATCAGAATTCCTATATGTAGCACGCATATCTTCTGAATACAATGCTTTGGCTCTTTCTGCTCTGACATCAATCCTGTTTCTGATTTTTGCTGGAACTATGGGCTGACCGCCTCCATTAACACATCCTCCTGGACAAGCCATGATTTCGATAAAATGATAATTCTTTTCGCCACTCTTAATCATATTGAGGACTTTTCTTGCGTTGCCAAGGCCGCTTACAGCACATACATTGACATCAATACCAGTAATTTTTATAGTTGCTTCTTTAATACCCTGTGTACCCCTTATTGGTTTTACATCAAGCTCATTGATCCTTTTCCCTTCAAGTATGTAATAGACTGTTCTTAATGCAGCTTCCATAACACCACCTGTAGCTCCGAATATTACGCCTGCACCTGTTGCTTCTCCCAAAGGATTGTCAAACTGAGCATCTTCTACTGATCTGAAATCAATTCCTGCTTCACGAATCATTCTAGCTAATTCTCTGGATGTTATGGAAATATCAACATCTTTTTCCATCTCGTCTCTATCGCTTTCGAATTTTTTTGCTGTACATGGCATTACAGAAACAACAAAAATCTTTGAAGGATCAATATTATTCTTTTCAGCATAATATGATTTAATTAATGCTCCGAACATTTGCTGAGGTGATTTGCATGATGATAAATTGTCAATAAAATCTGGAAATTCATGCTCGCAGAACTTAATCCATCCAGGACTGCATGATGTGATCAAAGGAAGCTTTCCATTATTATTAAGCCTGTTTATGAATTCAGTTCCTTCTTCCATTATTGTAAGGTCAGCTGCTGTATCTGTATCAAAAACCTTATCAAATCCAAGTTTTTTAATAGCACCAACCATTTTTCCGGTTACAGGTGTTCCGATCGGATATCCGAATTCCTCGCCTATTCCAGCTCTAACTGAAGGTGCTGTTTGAATTATGACATATTTATCTGGATCCTTGATTGCATCCCATACGACCTGTGTGTTGTCTTTTTCATATAATGCTCCTACAGGGCATACATTTATGCATTGTCCACAATTAACACAATTCACATCAGCTATAGACCTGTGATCAGCAGTAGATACAATAGTCTCATAACCTCTTTCCATAACGTTTATTGCGCCAACTGTCTGTATTTTATTACATGCAGCTATACATCTTCTGCAAAGAATACATTTATTATTATCTCTTACTATTGATTTAGATATATTATCTAAAGGCAGTCCTTTTGGAACACCATCATAAGAAATTTCTCTTACATTAAGTTTATCAGCTAAAGCTTGCAGCTCACAGTTCTGATTTCTTATACATGTAAGGCATCTTCTGTCGTGATTGGAAAGAATCAGTTCAAGTGTAGCTTTTCTTATATCCCTTATTTTAGGAGAATTAGTTACAACATTTAACCCTTCAGAGCAAGGATAAACGCAAGCAGTCTGCAGAGCTTTAGCTCCTACATCGACAAGACACATTCTGCATGCGCCGATTTCATTTACATCTTTTAAATAACAAAGTGTCGGTATATCAACATTTGCTAATCTTGCAGCATCCAAAACTGTTGTTCCTTCAGGTACCTGTATCTTTATGCCATCTATTGTTACATTAAGCAAATTCATTGTTTATCCTCCCTATTTCTTGTATATAGCGCCGAATTTACATTTTTCATAGCAGACTCCGCATTTAATGCATGCTTCGTTATCTATTAAATATGGTGATTTAACTACACCAGATATTGCATTAACTGGGCAGTTTCTTGCACATACACTGCATCCTACACATTTTTCCGCTTCAATATAGTAATTTAACAGATGCTTGCATACTCCTGATGGACAGGCTTTTTTATAGATATGCGCTTTGTATTCGTCTCTGAAGTACCTTAATGTGGAAAGTACTGGATTAGGAGCTGTCTGTCCCAGACCGCATAAGGAAGCTTCTTTAATTGAATAAGCAAGTCTTTCAAGTTTCTCAATATCCTTATCTTCGCCTTTTCCATCTGTTATTTTTTCAAGCATTTCCAACATTCTGCGTGTTCCGATTCTGCATGGCGGACATTTTCCGCATGATTCATCAACAGTAAATCCTAAGAAGAATTGAGCGATATCAACCATACAGTTGTCCTCATCCATTACGATAAGTCCGCCTGAACCCATCATAGAACCGATTGCAACAAGATTATCATAATCTATCTGAATATCCAGATGCTCTGCAGGTATGCATCCCCCTGAAGGACCTCCGGTCTGTGCTGCTTTGAAAGCTTTTCCATTTGGAATTCCACCGCCAATTTCATATATGACTTCTCTTAATGTCATACCCATCGGTATCTCAATTAAGCCTGTATTATTTATTTTTCCTCCGACAGCAAATACTTTCGTTCCTTTACTTTTTTCTGTTCCTATTTTGCTGAACCACTCAGGTCCTTTATTAATAATAACCGGAACATTCGCAAGAGTTTCGACATTGTTCAATATAGTTGGTTTTCCAAATAATCCTTTATTTGCCGGGAAAGGTGGTCTTGGTCTTGGCTCTCCTCTTTTCCCTTCAATAGATGTCATTAATGCAGTTTCTTCTCCACAAACAAAAGCACCTGCTCCGAGTCTGAGTTCTATGTCAAAGCTGAAATCCGTACCAAAAATGTTTTTCCCTAATAAACCATATTCTTTAGCTTGTTTTATTGCTAAATTTAATCTCTTAACAGCTACTGGATATTCTGCTCTTACATAAATATATCCCTGATTAGAACCAATCGCATATCCTGCAATAGCCATCGCTTCTAATATGCTGTGTGGATCACCTTCAAGAACGGATCTGTCCATGAATGCCCCAGGGTCACCCTCGTCAGCATTACAGCAAACATATTTCTGCTCATTCTGGGCAGCTGCAGCAAATTTCCATTTTAAACCAGTTGGGAATCCTGCGCCTCCTCTTCCTCTTAATCCCGAATCAAGAAGAAGTTTAATTACTTCAGAGGGCTGCATTTCTGTTAGGACCTTGCCAAGTGCTAAGTATCCATCATGCTGAATGTATTCATCAATATGTTCAGGATTAATATTTCCACAGTTTCTAAGAGCTATTCTGATTTGTTTTTTAAATGATTTCGTTTCAAGTATATTTTTTATACAGCTGTCAGAATCATCGCATATCAGATAATCTGTGCATGGATTTCCTTCAATTATATGCTTTTGCATAATATCTGCTGCTTTTTTGGAATCTACCTTAACATAAGTGTATCTGTCGCCTTTTGAATCATATACTTCAACTATTGGTTCAAGACGGCATATGCCAATACAGCCAGTTAACTGTATATCTATATTTTTTAAATTTTTCTCTTGAGCGATTTTCTTAAGTTGTGCCATGACTGGATTAGCTCCTGCAGCTATACCGCATGTTGCCATACCAACAAGAATCTTGTAATCCGGTACTTTGGCGATTTTTTGTCTGATCGCATTTAATTCAGTTAATGATTTCATTAATACCCTCCATTTACCCGATTAATACTTTTTAAGTATATTCGCAACATCGCTTGCTACTAATGTTCCGTATACATCTTCGTTTATCATCATAACAGGTGCAAGACCGCAAGCACCAACGCATCTGCACGCATCTAATGAAAACTTACCATCTTTTGTGCATTGACCTACTTCGATTCCAAGCTGTTTTTTGAGTTCATCAAGAATACTGCTTGATCCTTTTACATAACATGCTGTTCCAAGACATACCTGAATTTTGTACTGCCCTTTCGGATAAAGTGAAAACTGGGTATAGAATGTAACAACTCCATATACTTCAGATAAAGGAAGACCAAGTGCATTAGCGACTATTTCCTGTACGGATAAAGGAAGATATCCGTATATTTCCTGAGCTTCATGAAGTACAGGAATAAGAGCACCTTTCGTGTCTTTGTGCTTGTTCAATACTTCTTGCAGCTTCTTTTCTTTCTCGTCCAGATTACAATTCTGACACATTAAATTTACCTCCGACATAGTTTTAGCGTATAACCTTAGACATTATATCACAGTAGATTGTTATTTCAATAACAATATTGAAATACTATGTTAATTTTATAACATTTTCGAATATTTAACGGATAATATACTAATTTACGCGTATTCCTCTGCTTATTGTGAACAAGTATTTAAAATTCGAATCAAGTATGTTCACATCTGCATAATAACCGTTTTTTAACAAACCTCTGTTTTTTAAATTCATCAATCTTGCGGGAATAGATGTTGCCGATTTTAATACAGTGATTGGATTAAATCCTGAATTAATCATATTTAGAACACCTTTTGCCATAGTAATACTGCTTCCGGCTATTGTTCCAGATTTGTCTTTTACCAATCCATCTTTAACATTAACATTTAAACCCCCCAGATTATAACTTCCATCAGGCATTTCAGCTGCAGATATTGAATCTGTAACCATTACAAGATTTTCAGATTTTTTGCATTTGAATAAGATTTTAAGCATATCCTTACTTATATGATAAAAATCTGGAATATATTCGCATGATACTGAATCATCCAGCAGAGCTGCTCCTGTAATTGTCACATCACGATGATGCATTAAAGGCATAGCATTAAAATGATGAGTGGACAGTCTGTAACCAGCTTTGAAAGCTTCATAAGCATGCAAGGATGAACATTCAGTATGACCGAATGAAACTATTTTTTTATTTCGTATTAGGTATTCAGCAAGTTTATAACCTTCATCTAATTCACAAGCTATAGTTATTCTACTTATTATTTTCTCATACCCCTCTGAGATTTTTAAATACGATTCCAATGAAGGCGGAATAATGTATTCCTTGTTATGAGCTCCGGCTCTATTTTGATTCAGGAATGGTCCTTCAAGATGAATACCGCAAAATGCAGGATGCTTTACTTTTATATATTTTGAAAGTAATGATTTAAGCTGATTGATATCCATTGATACTGTTGTGGGAAACACTGATGTTGTACCTGATTTAACATAACTGTCGAAAAATCGCTTATCATCTATACCTGATGAATATGAAAAATCCATACCATGTATTCCATGTGTATGGATATCTATATAACCGGGAACTGCAATACAGCCTTTTATATCAATAGAATCGGTTATATATGTGTATTTCTTTATATCAAAAATTCTATCCTTTTCTAAATATATGTTATACTGCCCTTCTTTTAAAATATTACCATCAAAAATCCTGCAATTACTTAAAATCATTTATAATCCCTCCTTATAGATTTGCTTTTGATAAGTAATCAAGTCCATTACCCAGTAACTGTCTATAGACATTGTTGTCCCTAATTTCTTCTTTTACAGCTTTTTGAGCAAGCTTTAGTATATCCATATCATCATAAATATTAGCTATTTTAAACTCAGGAAGTCCATGTTGTTTTGTTCCGAAGAAGTCACCAGGACCTCGTAATATCAAGTCCTGCTCGGAAATATAAAAACCATCATTTGATTTTACAAGTACATCTAATCTCTTTCTGGCAATATCGGATTTTGACTGATTGAATAGAACACAGTATGACTGCTTATCACTTCGGCCTACCCTGCCTCTTAACTGATGCAGTTGAGATAACCCAAACTGCTGAGCATCCTCAATGATCATCAAAGTTGCATTTGGTATATCAATTCCAACCTCAATTATACTTGTAGTTACAAGAACACTTATCTCTTTATTTTTATATTTTTTAAGAATTTCGTTTTTTTCATTTTTTTTCATTTCCCCATGCAGCATTGCAACTTTCAAAGAAGGGATATCGGATTGTATCTGCTGGTATTTTGATATGACATTTGTTATATCAAGAACATCATTCTCGTATATAGATGGACATACTATAAAAACCTGTTCCTGTTTTGATACAATTTTTAATATAAATTCATTAATTCTTGTTCTGTATGATTCATCAACAGAATAAGTAAGAACCTTTTTCCTATTCTCAGGCAACTCTTTTATTGTAGATATATCTAAATCGCCATATAAAATCAATGCTAGGGTTCTTGGTATGGGAGTTGCAGACATTACAAGGAGATGAGGCATAACAGATTTCGCAGAAAACAGTGTTCTCTGTTGCACTCCGAATCTGTGCTGTTCATCCGTTATACATAGTGCAAGTTTTTTAAATACAACATCCTCCTGGAAGATAGCATGAGTTCCTATTACAAGGTCAGTTTCATGATTTTCAATCTTATGTAGTATTTCTTCCTTTTCATGTTTTTTCATATGTCCAGTTAATAGTACAATTTTTATACCAAATTTATCAAGAAGACTTAATGCAGTATAGTAATGCTGTAGTGCAAGTATTTAGGTAGGAGCCATAAAAGCGCTTTGATACCCGTTTTGAAAGATGCACATTACTGCATATAATGCTATGACCGTTTTTCCGCTTCCAACATCCCCTTGTAGTAATCTGTGCATCGGATATCCGCTTCTAAAGTCTTTTTTTATTTCTTCAATTGATTTTATCTGATCGTTTGTAAGAGTAAAAGGAAGAGTTTTAGTAAAATTATCAGATAAATCATATTTTTCTATTTCAATTGGTGATTTTTCCTTGCTTATTCTGTTTTTTAAGGTAAATAGCGCTAACTGCATTAAAAAAAATTCTTCAAAAACAAGCCGCTTTCTTGCATAAAAGAAATCACTGTCTGAAGCAGGAAAATGAATATTTTTTACTGCGTATTCCTTATCGCATAAATCATAACGTTTTTTAAGATATTCCGGAAAAGGATCATTGATTGGTTTATCTGAATGCTCCAAGGATGCTTTAACTGCTCTTCTGATTTCAAATTGATTTATTTCCGAATTTTTAGAATATACAGGTTGTATAGTGAAAAAATTTTTTTCATTATACGAAAACTCCGGATTGGATATGTTGTAAAAAAAACCTTTTTTCTCAACTTTACCGTAAAGGTATAATTTTGTATTCTCTTTCAATACATTTTTTAAATAAGGCTGGTTATACCATGTAATGTATATTTGTCCTGTTTCATCTTTTATATCAGCGGTAATTATATATAATTTGCGCCCATATGTTAATTTTTTTGAAGTTATATTAGTAATTATACCTTTAAATGCAATTGATTCACCTTCTCTTGCATCACAGATATGCGATAATTTTGATTTATCCACATATGTTCTTGGATAATATTCCAACATGTCCTTTATATTATAAATGCCTAAATTATTAAGCTTTTGAACTATTTTTGGACCTATACCTTTAAGATCTGCCAACTCACTCATGATATTTTTCCAGTCCTTCTATTATTCTGTTTAGTACAGCTGAGCAGGAATCATGGAAAACATAATCTGCTTTGGAGTCATGTAATGTAGTAGATTTATTAATAATACAAAGACAGTTCTTCTTATAGAAGTCAATAAAAGAAGCTGCTGGATACACTGAAAGACTTGTACCTGCAACAATCATGACATCTGCTTCAGTAATTGCTTTTATCGATCTTTCAATTAAAAATTCATTTAGGTCCTCTTCATATAACACAATATCAGGTTTGACTAATGAATTGCATAAATCGCATCTGACAGTTTTATTTCTGTTCAAAAGCATATAATTTAAATTATAATGCTGATTACATTTTGTACAATGATTATTACTAATACTTCCATGAAGCTCGAGCACTATCCCATTTGATGCCATATTATGCAGATCATCAATATTCTGTGTAACAACTGTAACATCAAAGTTCATTCTTGTAAGTTTTGTAATACCGTAATGAAACGCATTAGGTTTTGCATTATCATGAATAATATTGTCATAATAGAAACGGTAAAAGATTTCAGGATGGGAAAAGAAAAAGTCATGGCTTAGAATAGTTTCGGGATTATAACCATAGTATTTCTCATTATAAAGCCCTTTTGAACTTCTAAAATCAGGTATTCCGCTTTCTGTTGACACTCCTGCTCCAGTGAAAAATACAATCTTCTTTGCTTCTATTATCGATTTTACAACACTTTGTATCATTATATTATCTCAATAAGATATTCAAGTACTTCAGTCTTTTTAGGCAATAAAGACCTTATGCCAATTTTATTTTCTAACTTTTTATCAATAAAATTGCAATCTGGCAGACTGGACCATGGTTCTATACATACATAATTAGAATAGAAAGGACGTGTCCAGATGCCCAGATAATCAAAATCGTCAAATGTGACTTTTACTTTTCTGGATTTATTCCCGCATTCAAGAGTAACATTTCTATCTTTCAATCTTGAGCAATCTAATATAAGAGCATCATTCTTGAAAACTTCCGGTTTTAAGTAAAGTTTTTTATCAACCATATCTATCTCTTTAAGATCCTTATTTACCATGATGACACTATCAGTCGTATATGTATATACTGAACTGTCGGAAAACTTTATGTAGTAATCATCCATGATTTTATTATTTTCAAAAGTCAGATTATAGCCTTCATGTCCCCCGACTTCATAATACATGGTTTTGTAACCGTTATTTATGGTCATGTATTGTTTCTTAATGATGTTATCCATTAGCTCATAAGATACAATAAAATCAAAATCAAATGGATACATGCTATAAGTATCTTTACTTCCTGTAATTCTTAAGGAAACATAATTATCATTCTTTTCAATTATTTCAAACATTGAAACTTTAGCAAAACCATGTATTTTAATTTTATATAATTCATTATTATACTCATATTCCTCATCCTTTAATCTGCCTATCAAAGGAAAAAGATTAGGTGCCTGTCCATTCCAGATATCTGGATTTTTTTGCCAAAGATACTCATAACTGTTTTTTATGATTGATACTACTTCTGCTCCCATTGGATTGATATTAACAGATAAATATTTATTCTTTAATGTAATCATTCTGAATTCCTTTCATGCAAATATTATACCATAATCATTATTGATGTTTTAATGACTATATGCTATATTAACACCTAGGAGGACGATATGAAACATACAATTGATATAAAATTTCTTTCTATAAGCGATGTCAAGGAATTTGCAGATATAGTTTCTTCATTTGACTATGATATAGATTTGGTTTCAGGCAGATATGTAGTTGACGCGAAATCAATTATGGGTATATTCAGTCTGGATTTAAGTAAACCAATATCTTTAGTGGCACATACTGATGATGTAAAGCAATTAGCTGAGTCTATAAGAAAATTCTGCTAAAAAAACGGGATAGCCCCGTTTTTTTTTGCTCTGCGTTTGTTTATCAATTCTTCAATAATTCTTATTCTTCTGTAAGTTTTTTCACAGTACTTGAAATGTAAGTATTTTCAACAAGTTCAATCATACCCTTATCTATTGCAGAACTTAGTTTCTTATCAAAAGGTATCCTGTCAAGTATAGGGATGCTTAAATTACTATTTTCATTATTACCGAAGAGTTTAATTATATGATCACAGTTATCGCACACTACATAACTGAAATTCTGTACGGCTCCAATAACTGTAATATGCATCATTTCAGCCATTTTTATAGCCTTTTCCACTATCATTGAAACAAGATCCTGAGGAGATGTAACTATAATTGCATAATCTACAGGAAGTGACTGGAATATGGTAAGAGCGGTGTCTGCAGTTCCAGGTGGCATGTCGATTAAAAGATAGTCAAGCTCACCCCATAATACATCAGTATAAAACTGTTTTAATACTCCTGATATAACAGGACCTCTCCATAAAACAGGATCAGTAGCATTTTCTAAAAGAAGGTTAATGCTGATAATTTTTGTTCCCAGATTAGTTTTTGCTGGAAATATACCCGACTCGCTGCCTTTAACATGTCCACTTATATTGAAGGACTTTGGTATCGAAGGGCCGGTTATGTCAGCATCAAGGATGCCGACTTTATATCCTGCTCTTGTAAGCTCAACAGCTAAAAGGCTTGTAACCATGCTTTTCCCTACTCCGCCTTTACCGCTTAAAACTGCTACAACTTTTTTTATTTGAGAAAAATCATTAGTCTTTTCCTTTTCTATTCTGCTTTCGCACGTATTCTGACTACAGCTGGAGCAGTTGTGATCACATTGTGTCATATTTGTCACCCCATTATCTTATGTAATAAATTTCATTATCAGGTACTTTGCCTCCGACACTGGAAGGGCTGTTATTATAAAGAAATTCAAAAAATGCATTCAGACTATCTTTTGCATCTTCTGCATCAATATATACAATGTTGCAGTTAGGTATAGCATTTTCTGCAACTGTCTCATTATCAAGTATACCTGATGATACTATATATGGTGCAGCATTATATGGTTCTTCCAAAACCCACTCTATCGATTCTTTATATAAATCCAAGAAGGTATTAACTTCAGCTGTGTTTTCTTCAATAAAAGACTTCTGAGCGACGAGGCATCCCATTGATAATGTTATATCTGGTGCTTTCTTTACCCATTCATCATTTAAATCGATTGCATGGATAATGGAATCATCTTTATTTATTACAGTGGACACAAAAGGTTCTGGAAGCATGGCTATATCAGCTTGTCCGGAAAGAAGTAAAGTAGCTACTTCGCTGTGCTCTGCTTTGTATACGATTTCTATATCTGTTTCAGGATTAATTCCATTTTCGGTTAGAATAAAGTTTAGAACATACTGCGGTAATGAACCCTGTCCGCTTGCAATCAGAGATTTGCCTCTTAGATCGCTTACACTTTTAATATTTCCTGTCTTGTCCAAAATATGAAGGACTCCAAGAGTATGAACAGCTAATATCTGTATTTCGCCTTCAGTTTTGTTATATAAAACAGAAGCTAGATTTGTTGGGACTGCAGCTATTGATATGCTTTTATCAAGTAATCCTGCTACTACAGTATCTGTAGAAGTCATTATTTCAAATTTTGTATTTACATAATCAGAAAGTGAAGTTATCTCATTCATTACTCTGACCATTCCTATTCCTGTGGGGCCTTTCATTGCAACGATTTTTGCAGTGATCGGATTTATAGGCTGATTTGTTTCGTATATTTTCTTGCATCCGCTTAAAGATAAAACTGTAATTATCGCTAGTAACATACATAATATTATCTTTATTGTTTTTTTGTTCATTAATAGTACTTCCTTTCAATAAAGTCTATTGTTTATTATACCCTTTAAAAGTTTTAATACAACAAGGTTGATATAAGTTCTTCAATATTTATAATTCTAATCCCAAGTATTTCAGCTTTCGATAATTTACTTCCCGGATTTTCTCCAACTAAAAGATAATCAGTTTTTTTTGATATGCTATCAGTTACATTCCCTCCATTTTTAGAAATAATCTGTTTTAATTCATCTCTTGTATGTCCGTTGAATGAACCAGTTATTACAAAAGTCTTACCGGATAATTTCTCACTTATCTTCTTAGTATTGCTAAAACTCTGGGATTCCATATTTATGCCTTGTATTTTTAACTTATTTATTAATTCGATTGCATCATCATTTTTAAAATAGCCAACTATACTTTTAGCCATAATCTCTCCAAAAGTATCGATTGAGGTAAAATCATTTATATCAGCTGAAATTATTTCATCCATATTAGAGAAATTATCAGCAATCAGCGATGATGCTTTCTTTCCAATATGTTTAATTCCTAACCCGAAAATAAGCCGGTCTATATTGTTCTGTTTAGATTTTTCAATAGCAGTAAGTAATTTTTCTATACTCTTCTTTCCAAAACCATCAATATTAATTAATAAATCCTTTTTCAGATGCAAATCATAAATATCAGATATATTGTTAACTAATTTTAAATCAAGAAATTTTTCCACTGCTGCAGTACTTAATCCTTCGATATCCATAGCTTCTTTTGAGCAAAAATGCTCCAGTCTTCTCGAAATCTGTCCTATACAGTTAATACCAATACATTTATATGCTGCTTTATCTTCCATTTTTATTACATCAGATTTACATAATGGGCATTTGTTTGGCATATTGAATTTTATCTCGTTACCTGATCTTTTATCCTTCAGAACTTTAACAACTTCAGGTATAACGTCACCTGCTTTCTGAATAAGTACATGATCATTGACTCTGATATCATTGGAGTTAATAAAGTCCATATTATGCAATGTTGCTCTGCTTATCCTGCTTCCGGACACAAAGACAGGATCAAATTCCGCATTTGGTGTCAATACTCCGCTTCTTCCTACTTGAACAAATATATCTTTTATTACAGTTTCTTTTTGTTCAGGTGGATATTTATATGCTATAGCCCATCTTGGTGCTTTTGCAGTAGAACCAAGAATTAATCTGTCAGAAAGATTATTTAATTTTATTACAGCACCATCTATATCATGCTTATATGATAATCTTTTAGATTGTATCTCTTCTATTCCAGAAATTATATCAGATATATTTTCTGAAACTCTTACTATTTCATTTGTTTCAAAACCTGCATTATGTAAAAAATCCAATGTCTGAACATGCGTATCAAAATCAATACCTTGAATTTTTTGTAAATTGAAAATAAATATTTTCAGATTTCTCCTTGCAGTAACTTTAGGATCCAACTGTCTTAATGAACCTGCAGCTGCATTTCTCGGATTTGCAAATTCCTTATCACCATTCTGAGCTGCAATTTCATTTATTTTTTTGAAACTTTCTTTATCCATATACACTTCCCCACGTACCTCAAGATATGGAATTATTTCATTTATCTGCAGAATTAATGGAATATATGGAATGGTCTTCAGATTGTTTGTTATATCCTCTCCGAATATACCATCACCTCTGGTTGATCCTCTTACAAACTTATTATTTATGTATTCCAAAGATACAGAAAGACCATCTATTTTTTTTTCTAAAACATATTCAGGCTTAATGCTTTCTTTCAATATCCTTTCATGAAACGCATATAAATCATCATATGTGAATGCATTTGATAAGCTTTCCATCTGAATTTCGTGTTTTACTTTAGCAAATTCCTTTAAAGGTTGTGAGCCTATTCTTAAGGTAGGTGAACTATCAGATTTATACATAGGATACAATTGTTCGAGTTCAGCAAGTTCCTTTAGCAGCATATCATAATCGTAGTCAGATATTATTGGTGAATCCTCTTCATGATATTTTCTGCTATGGTAATTTAATAATTCTACTAATTCATCAATTCTCTTTTTCATGGCTATATTTTAACATAATTTAAGCGGATAAAATTGATTTTTTTAATATACTGTGCTACGATGACATATGAAATCATATGGAGGTGATACTTTGGCAAATACAAAATCAGCTATTAAAAGAGTAAATGTCTCATCAAAGAAACAACTATTGAATACATCAAAAAGATCTGCATTGAGAAAGCTTGTAAGAAGCGCTCAGGCATCCATTGAGAATAATTCTCCAGATAAAAATGATGTGATTTTAAAAACAATTAAGGCAATTGATCAAGCCGCTTCGGATGGTGTAATTCATAAGAATAAAGCAGCCAGGGATAAGAGCAGATTTGCTAAGCAACTAAGTTAAAACAAATCCCGGATTATTCCGGGTTTTTATTATGGAATCTATATGTAACATATGTCCTAGAAATTGCAATATTAACAGAACTTATAAAAAAGGATACTGTAAAGCGACAAATGATATTAAATTAGCTAAAGCCGCTCCTTTTTTCTATGAAGAACCTGTTGTTTCAGGTAGCAACGGAACAGGAGCTGTATTTTTCAGCGGATGTAATTTGCAGTGCTGTTACTGCCAGAATTATCGTATCAGTCATGAATTATTCGGAGAAATAGTTACAGAAGATAAATTTTCTGATATTCTACTTTCACTTGCAGATAAAAATGTTGATTCTATAAGTCTGATTTCCCCTACTATATATGTTTTACAAATAGTAAAAGCTCTTGATAAGGTAAGACATAAAATAAAGATACCTATTATATATAACACTTCAGGATATGAAAAAGAAGATACTGTAAAGCTTATTAATGATTATATTGATGTATATCTTCCTGACATTAAGTATATGGATCCTGTATCAAGTATGCGTTATTCAAATGCTGCAGATTATTTTAACTATTGTTCCAGCGCTGTAAAAAAAATGCTGGAACTTAAGCCGAAACTTGTATATAGAGAATCTATACTTACTTCAGGCGTTCTTATTAGGCATCTTGTTTTACCTGGACTTTATAAGGATTCGATTAATATTCTTGATTGGATTAAAAATACAATTAATGATCTGAAAGCAGAAAGTCTGATAAGTATTATGAGTCAATATATGCCATATTATATGAGCTGCAATTATCCTGAAATAAATAGAAAAGTTACAAAATATGAATATAATAAAGTTTTATCAAAAGCAAAAGAACTTCATCTTGAAGGTTTTATGCAAGACAACTGTTCCTCATCTGACTCATATGTGCCTGATTTCAATTTAGAAGGGATTATATAGCCTGTCTCATCCATCCTTTATTCTTTTTGTCAAGCGGTTCCCTTCCTAATATTTCTCTTCCTGTCTTAACATAATATCTATATAATTCCAATGATGATCCATTAGGTATTCTGTGATCAAGACCGAAAACAATTCCGCCTTTCTGCATTGAAGACTGCATTTTATATTCAAGCTCTCTTAAAACTGCAAGTTTGCTGTCTCTTAAGATAAATTTATCAATGCCGCCTTTTAGAGATAATTTATCACCGTATTTCTGATGAATCTTCACTATGTCCATACCTGCAGCAGGTTCCATAGGGTACATCTGGTTTAATCCGCATTCAAGTAAAGAGTCAATAACTGAATTCATATTCCCATCAGAATCTTGTGTAAAAACTGTGCATCCTTTTTCCTTGAAGGCATTCCATATCTTCAGGTAGTATGGTTTCAAGAATTGTTCAATATGAACAGGTCCTATTAGTGATCCTGATTTGCCTGCCATATCTTCATGAATAGCTAAGTGATCGACAATTAAGTGTTCCGATACTCTCTCACAACATTTAACAGCTGTATCTGCAGCAGTATCTAAAATATCTTTTATTAATTCTGGCTGTTCGAAATAAGCATAACATAATTCTTCTTCTCCCATTAACTGCCTTGGCAGATCAAATCCACCAGGAATTTGCGCTCTCACCATTACCCCTTCTTGTTGTTGATTCTTAGCTGAGGCTATCTGCTTATAGTTTATTCTATCTTCTCTAAACTGGTAATAATGTTTTATTTTCAACCAGTCATCCATATTTCTGACAGGATAGTCCATTGGCAGAGGTATTGTTGCGGATGCTTTCATCAGTTTCATTTTTCTTCCTAATGCATCTATGGTGATAATATATTCTTTTGTTTCTTCAAAAACTTTCTCTTGTGGTGCACCAAAAACATCAAAACTAGCTCCACAATCTGTATATGCTACATAATCCCAGTCAAATGCAGATAGATTAATCTCGTCCTCAGTAGCTCCCTGAGCACGCCATTCATCTTCAAGACCGATAAGCGGCCCCATCAGTTCTACAAACATTCTCTTTTCATTAGCCTTAAATGTCACATATTCTAAATATTCTCTTCTGTTCCAACGCATAGCATTACCTCGGTTTATTGTTAATTATAACATGATTTCAGGAATTTACTATTATAGATAATAAAAGAACCATTGATGATTCTTGATCAATCTTTCCTGTCTTAAAGTCATGATCGAATTCTGATATACTTGATATAATAGTCTTTAATCCCGATACTGTAAACCTTTTAGAGTATTCAATAGATTTTCTGACTCTGAAATCATCAGAAGAGAGAATGCTTTTCTTTTTTATAAGGTATATTTCATAAAATGTATTGAATAGCATTGCTAAAAAATATGGTATTTTGTATTTTAGTGATACCATATCATAATAGACATCAAGAGCTTCAGTTAAATTTTTTCTACACAAATGGTTACAGAGTTCATATGACTTAACATCAGTAACACCTGAACATAATAACCGGATTGCATCTGATGTCACTTCTTTTGCGTCTTCTAAATAAAGTAATATTTTATCCAGACTTAAAGACACAAAAGACAGATTAAGACCGGAGTATTCTATGAAGAGATTAAGATTCTCTGTAGTAATTGTTTTCCCTTCCTTCTTTAATTTTGCATTTATGAATTTTTTAACATCATCTGCATTTCCTCTGGATATTTCATAGGCGTTATTCCTTGAATTATAATGTTTAAAACTCAATAACCTTTTATTAATACTTGATTCAATAAAGAATAAGTAAACATTCTTTCCAACATAATTATATAAACTTATAACATTATCATTGAACTCGTCTTTATTAAAGAAACCTGTATTTTTACATATTATAAATTTTTGATTACCGCTAAATGAGTATGTAGTGCATTCATTCAAAATATCATTAATTTTTGCTGTATCGTTAAATTTAATTTCATCAAATTCCAGTTTTGTATATCTGATAATTGAAGTTTTAAGAACATTCAATACTATATCTTTGAGGTACTCATCATCACCATAAAACAGATATACATGCTTATAGTTATTTTCTGATATCTCATTTTTAATGTCTTCATATTTCATATAATGATTTTAACATAATCATTTGAATTTATACATGTAGTATTTTTTATTTATAATATATGTTGTGATAGAACCATCTATATCTGTCCTTAGTGTTTTAATTCCTTTTACCATTAAAATATCAAGAGTCTTTTGTTCTGGATGTCCGTATATATTATACTTTCCAACAGAAATGATAGCAGCTTGAGGTGAAATGTATTCTAAACTCTCAATATTAATGGTATCTGCATCTCCGTGATGAGGCATCTTAATTATGTTAGATTTTAGAAAGTAATCTAATGGTATTTTCTTCAAATCTGCATCTGCTGCGAATAGAATACTTCCTGCTTCAGTATATAGGTTCAGAACAATACTTGATTCATTTACATCTGTATATACAGTATTTAAATCTGGATTCAGTATTTTGATAAATAATCCTTTATCTTTAAGAACATCACCTCTACTAAGCATTACAATGTTAATATCCGGATAAACACATTTTATGTCATTAAAAATGCTGATATTTGCCTGGTCTGTTGAATATGGAAGATAAAGATTATCTACCTCGAAATCATCAAGAATGGTTTTAATTGCACCGCAGTGATCTGAATCAGAATGTGTCAGTATTATCGTATTTATTTTATTTCCTGTATAATATGCAATACATGAGGAATCAATATATTCACCAGTATCTATAAGAATACTGTATCCATATGATACTTTAATCAAAGCGCAGTCTCCTTGTCCTACATCCATAAAGACAATTTTGGGTATATTACTTATTAGTACCATTATCATACCTAAAATGGCAGTAATTAAGTATATTAAAATTTTTTGGATCCTTATTTTTACAGGTTTTAATTTTATAATGGTGTACGCAAAAAGAAATATGACGAAAATTAAATCAGGAACATGTCTTAAAAACAATTTAGAAAATGGCAGACTACTTGTATATAATGCAATTTTCATTAATATATTAATCAAAAATTCAAAAACAGGACACATAACTGTTGGTATTAAAATACCAATCCATAACGATAACAATATCGGAGAAATAAGTAAAAAAGCCATTAAGTTTGAATAAATCGAATATGGATATATACATTGATTAATTCTATAAGTTATAAACATCATTAGAGGCTGAATTGATAGTATAAGACAGATACTGGATAACAGCTTAGTAAATATTAATTTGAAACGAGTCTTTTGTAATCTTCTATAATAATCTTCAAGAATAACATATTTCTCTAATAGTTTATCAATAAACACCTTTTTTATTATTTTATAAAATCTCAAAAATAAAGAATCTAAATTTTTTTTAAATAATGAAATTGATATAACACATGCATATGACATTATGAATCCAGTATCATATATCGATAACGGATTTATAATTATTATAATAAGAACTGATATACATATTGGCAGATACCTGTTTGAATCTAAAAAAAAGAATTTGCAGACAAACACTGTTATGAGACATAAAGCTGACCTTATAGCACTTATTTTCAGTCCTGTAAATACAAGTAAAAATATAATAACGACTAATGTTATAATTATGGAAATTTTCTTATTGTACGATATTAATGTAAAGAGTGAATATAATGGTAAAATTAATATACCAAAATGTGTACCTGATATACTTAATATATGCGATAATCCGCTATTTTGATAAATTTCATTAGTATTTTTATCAATATATGCATAAGAACCCGTTATTAATGCTGTAACAATTCCTCTTCTGTCTTCATTAAGTTTTTCCATAACTCTGTTAACTGCTTTTATTCGTATGTCTCCTATAAATTTTTGTATAGGCACAATTCCTGTCTTATATATATCATTATCATTAACATATATATCAGCGGATATATTTTTAGAATAGCAATATTTTTGATAATCAAACTGTCCTTTATTGCTTGCTGGCTCCGGTTTATATGCTTTACCAGAAATTTTTATAATATCCCCAATAAAGAAATCATTCATTTTTGATGTAACAAAATAGTTATATCCTGTATCAGCATTAAGTATGAATTTGAACTTCCCTTCTTCATCTTTCGTTATATCACAGATATATCCTGTTAATATGACATCTTTTCTATTTTCACTTGTAAAATCCCTGTCAATATTAAAAATGATAATTCGTGAATAAAAAAAGAATATAGAGAAAATAAGAAAATAGAATATAAACACGACTAATTTAACGGATTTGTCAATAGAATTGTCTTTAATATGAATGTAAAAAGATATGGTTAATATAATCCCACCGATTAGAATATTGGTAAAGTTTAAGTTTTTACTCATAATGACTGCAGTAACGGAATAGAAAGTTATTAAAGGAATAAAAGTTCTTTTTATACTCATTGACATACAATATTCAATTTTTCAGTATTAAGACATGTACAAAATGATTTTTTTAATCTATTTTGAAAATAACATTATCTCTTCGTTTATTCTTTCACGTAGGTTAATTATATAGTTGTTTTCTTTTGGAAATTTACTGAATGTAATTTTTCCATGTTTATCTATAATATCCATTACATATTGATATGAAGTTAACGATTCTAGTTTCAAAAATGCTCTTAAATCCTGCAAAGCTTCATTAAATATGACAAGTCTTAATGATTTTAAAGGTAAACCATCATGACCTGGATAAACTGAGTATGCATCTCCGCTTGGTGCAAAAAAATCACCATCTGTAATCAGAAATGGATTAATTAGTTTTCTTGAAAACTGATTATAGTAGAAATTATAACCCCAGTGTAAAAATCCTTCTATTTTGTATTTATATAATTGTGTACCGATAATCCTGTTTCTATGTGATGACATAGCAATATACCTGTTACTCACATCAATATACTGGGCACAACAGTAATATGTCCATAAATTTTCTATACCTTCATTTATGAAACTATCAATTTTGTCAGTTGAAGGAATAGGATGAGTTACTATGCCTTTTTTATAAAAATCAATTGATGAAAGAGCATCTGTAACAAGATATCCGTCTAGAAGATCAATTATGCTTTTTTTTGCTAACCTATATCCTTCTATACTTTTCTCATTAGGTTCATCAGATATATGGAAAAAACATTTTTTATCAATACCAAGTTCTTTTAGATGCTTTATAAGATTTGCAATAAAATCTCTTAAGAAAAATATGTAATCATCTGAAGATGCATCAGTTTCCCATCCGAAAATTCTTTTCTTGCGACCGTTTACTTCTGCAATTACCTTTGGAGCATGTTTAGCTCCCCATTGTGTGAAAAAATGTGAAATTTCAAAATACTCGAATCCTATCTCAATGCACATACTAATCCATTTATCCAGTAAATTATATGAATACTGATACCCTGTAGAGGTTTTAATAATATCAACAAGCTGCATAGTAGGTCTTTCTCCTCCTATCTTAGTATCTAAAGGAGGAGTAAGCACAGGAGTAAGTATGGCATTAATGCCATATTCATGTGCAGTTTTAAGATAGTTTTCCATAATGACAAAATGCTTTTTGCTTAAAGGTTTTACCCTGTAATATGAAGCAAGACAGTCACCATGAAACCATTGCGTAAATGTCAATCTTTTTTCTGATAATGATGATTTAATAATATGTAATGTAAAATCAGTTCTTGCGAGAATCTCATTATCAGTATTTTTAAAAATACATTTAATTAGATGGGAACCGGAAATTTCTGTATTTGAACTCAGATTTATCTCAATAAAAAGAGATTGAAGAAGATTTGGCACAAAATAAATATTATCATCTTTTTCATATGGGTTTAATAAATCCGGATAACATTGAGGTTCTGTATGTTGATAATTTTTTTCAGAAGAATTATGGTATATCGGCAGCCTGCATGGAATTGATTCTATTTTATATATATTTATAAACTTATTAATATCAGATTCAATATTAAAATAGCATGGTATTTTATCTCTTACAGTGTCTGACTCCAGTGTATAGGCAAGTTGAAAATTAAATTTTTCATTAAGTAAACATGAAGATTGTATATATTCATCCAAATTAATAATTTTGTCATTATGAAAACATTTCTCTAACGAAGATACAGCTTTAACATAGTATTTATTCATGACTCTCTTCCTAATCTTTCTACTATCCTCTTCATTTCATCTAGATTGTTTTCGATTTCTGCAACAAGTTTAAACTGAGTTCTGGCACGGAATAGATTATGATCTTTCTTATGGATAGAAAAATATATATCATTATTCAGATAATCAGTAAGAAATCTCATACCAATTTCCATAGTAATCAGTTTTATTGAAAAAGGAAGAAGTGATAATTCCATTTCATTAATACTGTCTTTTGTAGCAGACAGGAAACCTTTTGTGAATGATACAAAATTATCCATTATGAAATGAACTTTATTGAGATCTTCTTCATCTTCAGCAGCAGATGAACCTGAAATTCTTAAAGCATCTCCATAATCATATAGTAAGGATCCTGGCATTACAGTATCTAGATCCAGTATACATATTGGCTTATCGGTTGTATTATCGAAGAGCAGATTATTTAGTTTTGTATCATTATGCGTTACTCTTAATGGTATTGAACCGTTTTTTATACTATCTAAAATAATATTGCAGTCATCAAACCTTTTATACAGAAAATCAATTTCATTACTTACATTTGATGTTCTATGTGCAATATCATTTTTAACAGAATCTTCAAAGTCATTGAACCTCTTAACAGTATTATGAAAGTCTTTTATTGTTTCATTAAGTGTACTCATATCATAATCCGAAAGCATGTTTATAAAGTCTCCAAATGCATAACCGCTGTCATGAGTTACAATAAGATTTTTTGGTTCCTGATATGTTGTTACATCATCTATATATATATATGAACGCCAATAAAAATTTTCTTTGTCTTTATAAAATAAACATCCATCTTTAGTTTTAACTACTGACAGTGTTTCTCTTTTAATATCTCCGCCTCTAGATTTAATTTTCTCTTTTAAAAATTCAGTAACATTAAATATGTTCTGCATAAGTCCTTCAGGATCTTTGAATATTGAGGTGTTTATAAGCTGCAAAGTATACTTTTCTTTTGTAGTTTCCACTAAATATGTTTTATTAATGTGACCAGCTCCGATTGGCTTTATTGAAACAATATACCCATCATAACAGAATTTATTAGCAATATTAATTTCGTTGTTCATATTAGTTACCTAAATAATCCTAGAAGCGCTTAGTTTGTCTAAATAAAGCTTAGCAGATAAATGTAGTCTTAATATACTTGCAGGACATTTCTCTTCAATTTCACCAACTAGAGTATCATAAACAGCATCAGCCTTTGTGATTGCTGGAACCATGCAGAAAAGTTTTTTTGCTTCAAAAAGAGCAGGAACTGTCAAAGTCATTGCATAATGTGGAACTAAATTAATATCTGTAAAGCATTTATCATTAACCTGCTGCTGACGGCATTTTTCGTCAAGTTTAACAATTTTAACTTTGAATTTATCAGAGAAATCAGCAACAGGAGGATCATTGAAAGCTATATGACCGTTTTCTCCTATTCCCATACATACTATATCGATTATATTATTATTTAAGAGTCTTTCGTATCTCATACATTCTTTTGTAACATCCAGTGCAGCAGAATCAAGATAATTTACTGTTTTGAAGTTTACTTTAGAGAAAATAGCTTCTTTAAGAAAATTACCAAATGCCTGTGGTGCATTTTTATCTATTCCAAGATACTCGTCCATATGATATGCATTTATTTTCTCCCACTCAATTTCCTTAAATGATATAAGTGTTTGTAAAAAGTCACTTTGAGAAGGTGCGGCTGCAAAAATAATATTTATTTCATCTTTCAAAGATAAAGCTTTTTTAATCGCTTGGCAGACATCATTAGCTGCTTGTCTTCCCAACTCCCTTCGTGTATCAAATATACACACTTCCAGATTGTCTTTTCTAAAATTTTTAACTAACATAAAAGCTCCTTGAATATTTTCATGCATCTATTATATATAAAAAACAAAAAAGGCACAATCAAATGACTGTGCCCTTAATGTGTTTCATACAATTACTTGTTTTTAATATTAAACCATGCATCCAATCCGGGATATACAGAAACATCATCAAGCTCTTCTTCTATTCTAAGTAGCTGATTGTATTTTGCTACTCTGTCAGTTCTAGAAGGAGCTCCTGTTTTAATCTGTCCTGAATTTGTTGCAACCGCTATATCAGCAATAGTTGTATCTTCTGTTTCTCCAGAGCGATGGCTTGTCACTGCTGTGTAACCAGCCCTGTTTGCCATTTCAATAGCTTCAAGTGTCTCAGTAAGAGTTCCGATCTGATTAACTTTTATAAGTATAGAATTAGCAACACCAAGATCTATACCCTTTTTAAGTCTCTTTGTATTTGTGACAAACAAATCATCACCAACAAGCTGTATCTTATTTCCAAGTCTTTCTGTTAACTTCTTCCAACCATCCCAGTCTTCTTCAGCAAGGCCGTCTTCGATAGAAATAATAGGATATTTTTCACACATTTCTGCCCAAAAATCAATAAGCTGATCTACAGTAAACATTCTGTCTGTTTTCCAAAAATAGTAACAGCCTTCTTTTCCCTTAACTTTAGCTTCTTCGTACATTTCGGTAGCAGCAGGATCTAATGCGATTCTGATCTGATCGTAAGGTTTATATCCAGCTTTTTCGATTGCTTCAACAATAACCTGTAAAGCTTCTTCATCTGTTTTGAGGTTTGGAGCAAATCCGCCTTCATCACCGACTGCAGTTGAATATCCTTTATCTTTTAATACTTTTTTTAATGTATGGAATACTTCTGCACACCATCTTAGAGCTTCTTTGAATGTTGATGCCCCAACAGGCATAATCATGAATTCCTGACAGCTTACAGAGTTATCTGCATGTTTTCCTCCATTAATTATATTCATCATTGGAACAGGAAGTACTTTTGCATTTACTCCACCGATGTATTCATAAAGACTTAATCCTAATGCTTCGCTTGCAGCTTTTGCAACAGCTAATGATACTCCGAGTATTGCATTTGCTCCGAGTTTACCTTTATTTTCCGTACCATCAAGTTCAATCATAAGTTTATCGATGTATACCTGATCAAGTACATTTAATCCTTCTAGTTCAGGAGCTATTATTTCATTAACATTTTCAACTGCTTTTTCTACACCTTTTCCAAGATATACTTTTTTATCTCCATCTCTTAACTCTACAGCTTCAAATGCTCCTGTAGAAGCGCCGCTTGGTACTGCTGCTCTGCCTACATACCCGCCTTCAACAAAGACTTCTACTTCAACAGTTGGGTTGCCTCTTGAATCAAGGACTTCTCTTGCCCATACGCTTTCGATCGAAATATATTGTTTCATACTGACCTCCATTATTTATTATAGTTTACTATCTTATCAAAATCTTCTGTTTTAAGGCTTGCTCCGCCTACTAGACCTCCATCAATATCACTCATACCGAAAAGATCTTTAGCATTCTTAGTATTAACAGATCCTCCATATTGAATATATGTAGCATTAGCGGCTCTACGTCCATATTTCTCAACCAGTGCTTCCCTTATAGTCTTGCAAACATCATTTGCCTGTTCATTAGATGCTGTTTTACCTGTACCTATAGCCCATATTGGTTCATAGGCAATTATTATGTTTTTCAGGTCTTCTACAGAAACACCATTTAATGCGTAAGCAACTTGATATCTGACATAATCTGATGTAACTCCCATTTCTCTCTGCTCAAGGCTTTCTCCAACACAAATGATTGGCTTTAACCCAGATTTCAACGCTTTTAGTACTTTTTTGTTAACTGTAATATCAGTTTCATTGAAATACTGTCTTCTTTCAGAGTGACCTATTATTACATATTTTACTCCTAAATCAAGTAACATATTTGCTGATATCTCACCAGTATAAGCTCCGTTATCCTCATAATGCATGTTTTGAGCAGCAATTTTAATTCTGCTTCTTTTTGATGCTTTTAATGCAGCAGGTATGCATACATAAGGAACTGCACATATAATTATGTCATTAGTCTGATTTACCTTATCAGAAAGTTCTTTAATGAATACAGCTGTTTCTGATGGGGTTTTGTTCATTTTCCAATTTCCTGCTATAATTTTTTTTCTGCTCATTTATCCTCCAATACATCAATTCCAGGTAGGACTTTACCTTCAAGAAATTCTAATGATGCTCCTCCACCTGTAGAAATGTGCGTAACTTTATCAGCAAAACCTAAAATCTCAACGGCTGCTGCACTGTCTCCTCCGCCTATAATAGATACTGCACCTGATTCTGCAACAGCTTTTGCTATCTGTCTTGTACCATTTGCAAAGTTCTCAAATTCAAAAACTCCCATTGGACCGTTCCAGATAATCGTCTTTGCACTTAATATCTCTTTTGTGAAAAGTTCTATTGTTTTTTCCCCTATATCCATTCCCATCATATCAGCTGGAACGTTACAGCAACTGACTGTCTTTCTTTCTGCTTCATTTTTAAACTCGTCAGCTACAACAGAATCCAGCGGCAGAAGAAGTTTTACTTTTTTACTTTTAGCTTTCTCAATAAGTTCATTAGCCAAATCAAGTTTATCGTTTTCACATATAGATTTTCCTATTTCATATCCTTTTGCTTTTTCGAAAGTATATGCCATTCCTCCACCAATCAAAATAGTATCAACTTTGTCCAAAAGGCTTTCAATAACTCCAATCTTATCTGATACTTTAGCTCCGCCCAGTATTGCTACAAAAGGCCGTGCAGGATTTGATAAAGCAGAACCCATAATTTCAATTTCTTTTTTTATAAGGTAACCGCAAACTGCTGGTAAATAATCTGCAAGCCCAGCTGTTGATGAATGTGCTCTGTGAGCAGTCCCGAATGCGTCATTTACAAAGATTTCAGCCATTGATGCCAGCTCTTTAGAAAATGCTTTATCATTCAGTTCTTCTTCAGCGTGAAATCTTACATTCTCAAGAAGCATTACATCACCATTTTTCAACGCATCTGCTTTCTTTTTTGCATCTTCACCTATAACATCCTTAGCTAATGTAACTGGTTTTCCTAATAATTCGGAAATTCTAACAGCTACAGGAGCTAATGAATATTTCATATTAAATTCCCCTTTAGGACGTCCAAGATGTGATACAAGAATAGTTTTTGCACCATTATCTGCAAGGTACTTTATGGTTTTCATTGCTTCACGAATTCTCTTGTCATCTGTTATAACGCCATCTTTTAAAGGAACATTAAAATCCATTCTGGCAATTACTTTTTTACCAGATACATTGATATCTTCTACTGTTTTTTTATTCAATGCTGCCATGATATTCTCCTTTATTAAAAAAGACCCGTATTCACGGGCCTTAGTTTTTATATTTTATCTTGCATCAACTTTGGCCATATGCATAATCAGCTCCACAACCTTGTTTGAATAACCCCATTCATTATCGTACCAGGCTATAAGCTTGACAAAGTTACTGTTTAATGAAATTCCTGCTTTTGCATCAAATATTGATGTTCTGGAATCACCGATGAAATCTGTTGAAACAACTTCATCTTCAGTATATCCGAGGATTCCTTTAAGTTCATTCTCCGATGCTTCCTTAACTGCTGCCTTGATCTCTTCATATGTTGCTGGCTTGTCAAGTCTGACTGTGAGGTCTACTACTGAAACATCGATTGTAGGAATTCTCATTGACATACCTGTCAGTTTTCCATTAAGTGAAGGGATTACTTTACCTACTGCTTTAGCAGCACCTGTTGATGATGGAATGATATTTACTGCTGCTGCTCTTCCGCCTCTCCAGTCTTTAGCTGAAGGTCCGTCAACTGTTTTCTGAGTAGCTGTTGTTGAGTGTACTGTTGTCATAAGTCCTTCTACGATACCGAATTTGTCATGAATAACTTTAGCAAGCGGTGCAAGACAGTTGGTTGTGCAGGATGCGTTTGATACGAATACCATATCTTTTGTATAGTTGTCATGATTAACACCCATTACGAACATTGGTGTGTCATCTTTTGAAGGAGCAGACATAATAACCTTCTTAGCTCCTGCTGTGATGTGTGCTTCTGCTTTTTCCTTTGTAAGGAATACGCCAGTTGATTCTACAATATATTCAGCTCCGCATTCTTTCCAGCCGATTTCAGCAGGATCCTTAGCGGCATAAACCAAAACCTTCTTGCCATTTACTACTAGGTAGTTTTCACCGGTTTCAATAGTTCCTTTGAACTGTCCATGTACTGAATCATACTTAAGCATATAAGCCATATATGGAACATCAAGGAATGGGTCATTAATTCCTCTTATCTCAACTTCAGGATTGTTTATTGCTGCCCTGAATACCAAACGTCCGATTCTTCCGAATCCGTTAATACCAATTTTTACTGTCATTTATATATCCTCCTAATTAAAATCTTTTAATTACCATTGTTTATTTTATATTATTATCAATATTTTTACAATATGCAAATTAATGATTTACAGTTAAATTGTTAAATATTTAACTATTTCTGAGTTTCCCATAAAGCTGCATATTTGAAAATCCGTGCTGTCTGAGTATTTCGTAAGTTATTACAGCAACACTATTAGCTAGATTTAATGACCGAATATTATTATTCATCGGGATACGTATTGTAAATTCATTATTATCTTTAAGAATCTCTTCATCTAGTCCTTTTGTTTCCTTACCGAATAAGATATAACAATCTTCTGGATAATTTATCTGAGTATATATGTTAGAAGCTTTTGTAGTCGAAAAAAACAGCTTGTCTTTACTATGTTCCTCCATAAAATGAAGAATTGAGTCGTAATAGTAAATATCAACATCATTCCAGTAATCAAGACCAGCACGTTTCAATTGTGAATCAGTTATATTGAATCCAAAAGGTTTCACAAGATGAAGTTTACTTCCTGTGGCTGCACAGGTTCTGGCAATATTTCCTGTATTCTGTGGAATTTCAGGTTCCACCAAAACAATATTAATCATATTAATCCTTTATATAACAAATCCGCTATTAATAAGCGGATTTGTTCAGTACTTAATTCTTTTATTGAGCAAAATATTCGTTTAATGCTTTAACAAGTGCATCAGCGTCTACTCCATGTGCTCTTGATGCTTGTCCGATGCTTTCTCCACTTGAATGGGGGCAGCCAATGCAATGCATCCCGTATTCAAAGAAAATATCTGCTGTGTTAGGGTCCATTTTCAATACATCGATTATTATCATATCTTTGGTTATTTTTTTCATATCATTTTCTCCTTTAATCTTTTAGCTATATTTATAATAAATGATTCTGTATCCATTACAGTGATTTTATCACTTACAACTAGATTCTGTAAATCTTTGGTAATATATCCTTGCTCAATAGCTTCAATACAGGATTTCTCAAGGTTATCTGAAAAAACTACAAGATCATTTGTACTGTCCATCTCTCCCCTTTTTTTTAATGCTCCTGTCCATGCAAATATCGTGGCTATTGGATTTGTTGATGTCTTTTCACCTTTCAGATGCTTATAATAGTGTCTTGTTACCGTTCCATGTGCCGCTTCAAATTCAAATTGGTTATCTGGTGAAACAAGTACAGAAGTCATCATAGCTAGAGAACCGAAAGCAGAAGATACCATATCGCTCATGACATCCCCATCATAATTCTTTAATGCCCATATAAAACCACCTTCAGATCTTATAACTCTTGCTACAGCATCATCTATCAGAGTATAGAAATATTCAATACCAGCACTTTTAAATCTGTCGGCATATTCATTATTGAATACTTGAGAAAATATGTCTTTAAAATGGTGATCGTATTTTTTTGAAATAGTATCTTTTGTTGAAAACCATAGATCCATATTTCTTTCAAGAGCGAAGTTAAAGCATGATCTTGCAAAAGAAGTTATTGATATATCCTTGTTATGCATTATCTGGATAATTCCTTCAGAATCAAAATCAAATCCCTGGATATTCTCCGATTCTCCATTCTTGAAAAGATATTCAGCTTTAAGGCATCCAGCTGAAGTTACTTTGTACTCTTTAGCAGAGTAAACATCACCATATGCATGTCTTGCAATTATTATCGGTTTTTTCCAGCATGAAACTGTAGGCATAATGTTTCTGACTATTATAGGTTCTCTAAATACGGTTCCATCAAGTATCTCTCTTATTGTGCCATTAGGGCTTTTCCACATTTTTTTAAGATTGTATTCAGTCATTCTTTGTGCATTGGGTGTTATTGTTGCACATTTTACACCTATTTTATGTTTCTTAATGGCATTTGCGCATTCAATTGTAACTGTGTCATCAGTTTCGTTTCTGTGAACAAGTCCAAGATCATAATACTCTGTGTTGAGATCTACAAATGGCAAAATTAAATTTTCTTTAATCATTGCCCAAATGATCCTGGTCATTTCATCTCCGTCCATCTCTACAATTGGGTTTATCATTTTAATTTTATTCATACTTATTATTATCTCTTTCATAAATTGATTCACCATCGCAGTTTATTATAACAATAGCGGGGAATTTTTCAACATAGATTTCTCTTAAAGCTTCAGTGCCTAGTGATTCATATGCAATAATTTTCTGTTTTTTAATACACATTGATAATTTAGCTCCTAGACCCCCAATCGCTCCGAAGTATACGCATTTGTTTTTTTTCATATTTTCAATAACAGAATCGCTAATCATACCTTTTCCTATAAAAGCTTTTATACCTTTGTCGAATAAATAAGGCATGTATTTATTCATCCTGTAACTTGATGTCGGACCAGCAGATCCTATAATCATATTTTTTTTTGCATCTGAAGGACCGCAATGATATATGCATTGTCCTTCGGGATTAAATGGCAAACCTTCTTCAAACATTTTTTTATGAGCCTGATCTCTAGCGATGTATATTACTCCTGTTATCAGTACTCTGTCAAAAGGTTTTAAACTAATTAGACTATTCTTAGTAAATGGTGTATTGATTTCAATCATAGTATTATTTCTCTATGCCTTAAAGCATGACATTGCATTGTAACGGCAACTGGTAAAGCAGCTATATGTGTCGGATAAGATTCAATAGATACTGACAATACTGTAGTATTTCCTGTATATCCTGCTGGTCCTATATTTGATCTGTTAACAGACTGTAATATTTTTTCTTCCATGTCAGCATATGTTTTATCTATATTTTTTTTATTCACTGGTCTTAAAAGAGCTTTTTTTGATAATACAGACGCATAATCCATTGAACCTCCTATACCAATGCCAATAAAAACCGGAGGGCATGCGTTAAATGCTTTATTGCATATTTCGTTTGAAATTATTTCTACAACATCATCCTGTGATAAGGAAGGATTAAGCATTTTTATAAAGCTCATATTTTCGCTTCCAAAACCCTTTAACATAAGATTAATTTTTAATATATTACCTGTTGTCTGTTCGATATATACAATTCCAGGAGTATTATCATTTGTGTTTATTCTTTCAAAAGGATCATTAACTATCGATTTTCTTAATACACCATCTTCAAAACCTTTTTTTATACCTTTATTAATAGAATCACTAATAGGTTCTTCGAGATTGATTTTTAACCCACATTCAACGAAACAAATTACCATACCTGTGTCCTGACATATAGGTATATATTCTCTCTCTGCTATATCAGCATTACTTATCAACTCTTCTAGCACATATCTAGCAGTAGCGTTTTTTTCTTTATCTATTGAATCTTTAATAGAATTGTATGCAATTTTATCTAATATGCAGGCTGATTCAATACATGCTTTGGATACGGCATTAATAATTGTTGAAGCTTTAATCAGTCTTCCCATTTAAATAATCCTTCATTGATCTTGAAACTTTTAATTTTAATTCCAATATGTCTGGTATTTCTATGAGTTCACTTGTACTAATTGCTTTAACTTCTCTGCCTTTTCTTGGCTTCACAAGAAAAGTTCCAAAATCTTTTATGCAAACTTTTCCTTCATTTTTTAAAGCTTCTTTAATAATTTCGAATACTGTATTAATGATCTCATCGCTTTGCATTTTCGTAATCTTTTTTTCTTGTGAAAATTTGATTGATAATTCATTTCTGTTCATAATTTTCCCCCGAATTATTTTGTACCGAAATACTGATACAAATTACATAAAATTTTTCCATTATATAATTTTCTCTTCTTATCTGCTTTTTTAACATATGCTTCTTCGAATATTTTGTCAGGAGCTAAAATATATTTGCTCCATTTTGGAAATTCATCGAATTTTTTGTTCATGTCAGAATATATTTTTTTTGCCACCTGCTCATCTTCAAGTCTCTCACCATATGGCGGATTACAGATAATAACTCCTTTTTCAGAAGGAGCTGTTATATTTTTAAAATCCTTAACTGAAAATTCAATTATATCTGATACTTTAGCTGTTCTGGCATTCTGTCTTGCTAAAGATACCACTTCTTTATCAATATCTGATCCGTACATCTTCTGAATATTCACATTTGATATAACAGATGAATAAAATTCACGAGATTTTATCCATTCATTATTATTAAAGATAGGCCAGCTTTCTGCAACAAAATCTCTATATAAGCCAGGAGCGATATTTTTTGCGATTAGTGCTGCTTCAATTAAAATAGTGCCAGAACCGCAAAAAGGATCTATAAGTATTTTATCTTTACTCCAGTAAGAAATCTGTACTATGGCACTTGCTAGTGTTTCTTTCAGAGGCGCATCTCCACCTTTCTTTCTATATCCTCTTTTGTATAATGAAGATCCTGATGTATCAAGATAAATTCGTACATTATCTTTATAAATAAAAACATTTATAGGATATTTTGGACCTGTTTCTGGAAATCTGTCTATCTTGTAATAATTTGACATTGATTTAATGATTGCTTTTTTAACGATTGACTGACAATCTGGTATACTCTTAAGCATTGATGATACAGAAGAAGCATTAACTATAATAGCTCCTGATTTATCTAGTAATTTATGGAATTGTATTTTTTCAGTGTTTTCGAATAATTCATCAAAAGTAACAGCATTAAAATTTGCTAATTCTATATATACTCTTTCTGCAGTACGTAAATTTATATTAGCTTTGGTAATACCTGTTAAGTCTGATTTAAAATTAACTCTTCCATTTTCTGAAGTTATATCTTCAAAGTCCATTTTTTTTAGTTCTGCAGATAATACCGATTCAAGGCCAAAACTGCATGTAGCTGTGCATTTCATTTTTTAAATCCTTTACTATAAATCATCCGACTTAATTTATCGTGATTTATATATATTATACTTTTTTAACCATTTTAGCAAATAGTTATCCTTTGGTTATTTATTTTTTAAACTAAAGGTGATAAAATTTATTAATATCATTAATACAAAAGGAAAATTTTCATGAAGAGTAATATACAGAAGAAAAATACGAAAAAAAATAAAAAAGATACTAGACCTAAAAAGCAGATATCCAAATTCAAATATGGATTAGGGAAAATAATACTTGTTATTCTCTTTGCATGTATTGTAGCCTTGGCTATTTATTTGTTACTCGACTGGTCATTAGATTTAGCAAGCAAGAGAAATATTATAAATGAAAAATCTATAAATTCTCTGATTACTGCAGTTAAGAACAATGATTATGATAAAGCAGTAAGCCTATATGAACAGTTATCTGATGAAGACATGAATTCTTTAAGCGAGTCTGCACAGTTTAGAGATGATATAAACAATAAGTTCAATGATATTTTTGTCTCAAATGAACAAAACAGTACAGATAAATATAAAATCGTTGAATATTTTTCTATATTTATTTATGATTCAGAAGTTGATAAAACAATCAACAACCTTTATATTACGTTCAAAACAACAAATATGTCCTATGAAAATTACCAGAATACAATAAACCATATAAGTGATCTTCTTAAAAATGGAAATTTTGTAAATATTATTAATCTTTATAATGAAAAAGCTGAATTAATCAAAATATCGAGAGAGCAATATAATAAAGCAAAATCATTCGAAAACGAACAGGATTATCTTAATGCATATGAATGTTACATGAGCGTTATTGCTGAAGACATTTTTTACTATTCTGTAGCTCAAGAAGATGCAGTAAAACTTAAATCAGCTATAAAAGCAAGCATACTTGAAAGAGCAAGGATTTATGAAAGTGAAAATGATATAGAAAACGCATATTATACAATAAAATCTGCTCCCGATATCATTATTAATGATCCTGAAATCATAGAGTATAACCAGTATATAACAGACTTATATCAAAAATCGACATATGTACAATACACAGGGATAGTCTACAATATGTTTTTTCATTCTCTTGCTCTTTATCCTGAAATAGCATTTTCTTCCTTAAGAGGAGAAGAGTTATTTAATATCATGGCAACAAAGTATGAATTTCAAAAATGTCTTGAGAAATTATATGAACATGGATACATTCTGATAAATACAACTGATATTTATGAGACATATCAAAAAGATGGTAAGGAATACTTGAAAATAAAAGAATACTTATTACTTCCTGAAGGTAAAAAACCTCTTATTATGTCTTTTGACAACCTTTCTTGTACACATGCAGATGTAGGCTTCTGTAAAAAACTTGTAATAGATGAGAATAATAACCTTGCTTCTATTGTAACAGTAAATGGAACAGACACTATGACTTATGATGGTGAGCATGTCCTTATATTATATGATTTTGTAAAGCAGCATCCTGATTTTTCATATAATAATGCTATGGCTATAATCGGAATGTCAGGTTATGAAAGCCTTTTCGGCTATGCTACTGCTGATTTGAACTCCCCAAATCGTCAACAAGAACTTGATGGAGCAAAAAAAGTTGCAGATAAATTAAAAGAAATGGGTTATGTTTTCGCAAACCATTCATATTTTCATTATGCGAACAGTTCTGATATCCCATCAAGATATTCTGATTTGGAATGGTTAAAATATGATACAGAATTATGGAAACAATATATTGAACCAGTATTAGGAATTACAAATCTATATATTACTCCAGGTGGAAAAAATTACTCTGTGTCCAAATATGTAGATGGAGACCATGCAGATCCTTGTTACAATTATCTTGTATCTGCAGGTTACCAGGTAATATTAAGTGTTGGGAGAGGTCAGGCTTACACCAATAAAATAATCGGTATAACTAATCCGACATTCTACTTTGGTACTTCATTATTTATGGACAGATATAACATCGATGGTAAAAGTTTTTATAAAGAAGATGTGAAACTCGAAGATGTATTCGGTTTCAGTTATTCTGAAATAATCGATCCTGTACGGGATACTTATAAACAGTCATTTTGACAGTTTTTT
>JAAYBX010000106.1 GCA_012729955.1 Clostridiaceae bacterium | reverse complement strand
ATAATGATATAAATTTATAGAAAACAGCAAAGTTATCAGACTGAATATAAAAGCATGCTAGGGCTCAATGAAGTAAGTTACTTGGAAGGAGGTATTGAAAATGACGCAGTATGCAATAAAACAGGAACACCTGGACAGAGCTTCACTCATAGTTTCAAAAATGAGCTTATCTCAGAAAGCGTCTTTGTGTTCTGGCAGGGATTTCTGGCACACGAAACCGATAGAGGAATTGTCTGTGCCTTCCATTATGATGACAGACGGACCGCATGGATTACGAAAACAAAAAGATGAATCAGATCATCTCGGGATTAATGAATCATATCCGGCTACATGTTTTCCACCTGCCGCAACAAGCGCTTGTTCTTTTGACAGGGAACTGATGTCTGAAATGGGTCAGGCATTAGCCAAGGAGTGTTTGGAACAAGAAGTATCAGTACTGCTAGGACCGGCTGTAAATATCAAGAGATCTCCATTATGCGGAAGGAATTTTGAATATTTCAGTGAAGATCCGTATCTTACTGCACAGATGGCAAAACGGTATATTAATGGCGTGCAGAGCAAAAGCATAGGTACATCAATAAAACATTACCTTGCAAACAGCCAGGAGAAATTAAGGCTGGTATCTGATTCTGTGGTGGATGAAAGAGCATTAAGGGAAATATATCTGCCTGCATTTGAAGAGTCTGTAAAGCAGGAGCAGCCATGGACTGTAATGTGTTCATACAACAAAGTGAATGGGACATATGCTTCTGAGAATAAAAGATATCTGACAGAAATACTCAGACATGAATGGGGTTTCAAAGGAGCAGTAATTTCCGACTGGGGTGCTGTAAATAACCGTACGGAAGGACTGGAAGCAGGCCTGGATCTGGAAAAGCCATATTCAGGAGCTGATAATGACCTGTCAATAGTGAATGCGGTTAAAAGCGGTGTGCTTGATGTGAAACTGCTGGATAAGAGTGCTGTAAGGTTAGTTGCATTAGCGCTTGCCGGCAAAGAACGAAGAAAAGAATCCTGTGACATGGATATGCATAATGAGCTTGCAAGGAGGATAGCAAGGGAAAGCGCAGTACTTTTAAAAAATGATCAGATCCTTCCAATAAATAAAAATACAAAAGTTGCAGTTATAGGGGAGTTTGCTAAAAACCCGAGATATCAAGGAGCTGGCAGTTCTCATGTTAACTCATACAAAGTGACAAGCGTAATTGAGGAATTTGAAAGTAAAGGCATAAATTTCGAATATGCCCAAGGATATGATGCGAAAAGCGATATGCCGGATATGCAGCTGATTACAGAAGCGGTAAAAGCAGCTAAACAGTCCGATGTAGCTATTTTGTTTGTTGGACTGCCAGATGCATACGAATCTGAAGGATATGACAGGACTCATATGGACCTTCCCCCTTCCCATACAATGCTTATTGAAAGCATATGTAATGCCAACAAGTCTACAGTCGCAGTTATTTATACTGGCAGTGCAGTGGTAATGCCATGGATAAAGCTCGTAAAAGGAGCTCTTCTTCTGTATCTTACCGGCCAGAATAACGGTGGAGCTGTATATGACCTTTTGTTTGGAGATTACAGCCCATGTGGCAAATTAGCAGAAACCTTTCCAAAAGCATTAGAAGATAATCCTTCATATAACTGGTTTGCTAAAAAAAAGATTACCCAATACAGAGAAAGCATATATGTAGGTTACAGGTACTATGATAAAGCAAACAGGCAAGTCGCATTTCCATTTGGACATGGTTTATCCTATGCGAAGTTTGATTATTCAGACATAACGCTGGATAAGGTAAAAATGAAGGATAACGAGACTCTGACTGTTAAATGCAAGATAAAGAATTCAAGCTATACTGAAGCTAAAGAAATTGTGCAGCTGTATGTTCGAGCTCCTTCTGAAACAGTTTATAGGCCGGAAAGGGAACTGAAAGGATTTGAAAAAATCACATTAAAACCTCTTGAAGAAAAAATGGCAACATTTGAACTGGATAAGAGATCATTCGCATATTGGAATATATTAATCCATAACTGGCATGTTGAAAGTGGAATTTATACTATTGAAATAGCTTCATCTTCAAGAGACATAAGGTTAACCGCTCAAGTGGAAGTAATTGGAGACAATGAAGCGCATGT
>JAAYBX010000105.1 GCA_012729955.1 Clostridiaceae bacterium | reverse complement strand
TATAGATAAGAAAATTAATACATCAGATCCTGACCTAATAAACATCTACAATGCTGCTGTAGAAACGTACAGGCAGAACTCGCTGGACATATTTATGGACTGTCCTTCAAGGGAAAGAGCAGGATGGTTGTGCGACAGTTTCTTTACGTCAAGAGTGGAATATTTCCTTACTGGGAAATCCCTGATTGAAAAGAATTTCCTGGAGAATTTTTTACTGCCTGACAGTTTTGACCATCTTCCGAAGGGTATGCTGCCTATGTGCTATCCGTCTGACCATACGGATGGCAATTTCATACCTAACTGGGCTATGTGGCTTGTTTTGCAGCTGTATGAGTATAAGCAAAGGACGAATGATATCCAGATGATAAATGCATTCAAGCCTAAAGTATACGGGTTGTTGGAATATTTTGAAGGGTTCCGAAATGGTGATGGCCTTCTTCAGAATCTAAAGAGATGGGTTTTCGTTGAATGGTCTTTTGCTAATAAGCTTGTGCAGGATGTGAATTTTCCGACAAATATGCTGTATGCCTTAATGCTCGAAAGGGTATCAATGCTGTATGATGACACTGATAAAATGGAACAGGCAGAAAGTACAAGGAAAAAGATAAGGGAGTTATCATATAATGGGGAGTTTTTCAGGGATCGCATGCTTTCGACTGATGGCATTTTAAAGACTACTGATGAATGCACAGAGGTCTGTCAGTATTATGCATTCTTTACAAAGACTGCAACTAAGAAAATGTATCCGAAGTTATGGAAGACTCTTGTAAAGGATTTCGGACCTGATCGGGTAGAATTGAATCTTCATCCGGATATATATCCTGCAAATGCTTTCGTAGGGACATACTTAAGGATGGAGCTGTTATCTGAGCAGGGGTTGTATAAGCAGTTATTAAAAGAATCAGTAGGATTTTTCAAGTATATGGCAGACAGGACCGGTACATTGTGGGAGAATAAGACTGACAGCGCTTCCCTTAATCACGGTTTTGCATCACATATTGCTATATGGATAGACAAAGCGGTTAAAGCTCTTAAAAAAAATATCTGAACAATACCAAATATTGTATGAGAAATGTATTGACAAGTAAAAAACACTGTGGTATAACTACAGAGTATCTAAATGCTTCTATGAACTCGCAAGGCTTGTAAAATCATTTTTAGTAAGTGGTTTCACGACCTGGGGAGTTTTTTAGTTGGTATAGATATAAATTTTTTGTGGAGGTACCAGATGAATAAGGGTACAGTAAAATGGTTTAATTCTGAGAAAGGATATGGTTTCATATCCAATGACGAAGGCGGGGACGATGTATTTGTACATTTCTCAGCTATTAACAGTGATGGCTACAAGTCTCTTAAAGAAGGACAAAAAGTTACTTTTGATGTAGAACAAGATCCTAAGAACAGCAAGAAGCTTAGAGCAGCCAACGTTTGCTTAGCATAGGCAAACAAAGATCTAAAACGCTGACCTAATCATATTAATATATAAGTAATAGAGTAAGCATGTGTTTTGAAGAACGGTTATCCGTTCTTTTTTTTGTCTTACAGGTATAATATGCTTTGTATAGTATACTTTCTATAGTATACTTTCTATATAACGAGGGAAAAGGAAACTGATATGTTTAGAAACAAAAGTATAGAGGAATTCATTGAAGTATTGTCATCAAAAGAACCTGTACCAGGCGGAGGCGGTGCTAGCGCATTAGCCGGTACAATGGGGACAGCTCTGGCAAGAATGGTAGGAAATCTTACTTTGGGGAAAAAGAAATATATGGATGTTCAGGAGGATATTTCTGTATTGCAGCAAAAAACCTTGATCCTAACAGACGAATTAATGGATCTAATAGACAAAGATGCGGAAGTGTTCCTGCCGTTATCAAAAGCATATTCATTGCCAGGTGCTACATTAGAGGAAAGAGAGTACAAGGACAGGGTAATGGAAGAAGCTTTGAATACAGCCTGTTCGGTTCCCGTCATGATAATGGAAAAATCATACCAGATGCTTTTACTATTGGGAGAGTATGCTGATAAAGGGTCAAAAATTGCAATATCTGATGTGGCAGTATCATCAGTGATGTTACGCGCTGCTATTACAGGAGCTTCTGTAAATGTATATATAAACACTAAAATTATGAAAGATCGTAATAAAGCAGAGGAATTAAACAGTCATTGTGATGACTTGATGCAAAAAGGCATTGATTTAGCTGATGAAATATTTGAAAGGGTAGAGAAGAAACTCAGGTGATAATATGGATATTCTATATGGGAATGATGTAGTAAAAGCAATGTCAGAACAGATAAAGAGAGAGCTTGACAACTTGTCTGGATATATACCTCATCTTGCAATTGTGAGAGTAGGGGAACGGCCGGATGATTTGGCTTATGAAAGAGGAGCAGTCAAGAGATTTGAAAAACTAGGACTTCGCTGTACAGTACACAGCTTTGCTGAAGATATTGGCAACCAGGCATTCTCTTTCGCATTTGACGACATTAATAATGACAATGATGTTGATGGTATTTTACTTTTGCGGCCGCTTCCAAGGCATATAGATGAAAAAGCTATCACTGAAATAATAAATCCAATAAAGGACATAGATTGCATAAGTCCAATAAATATGGCAAAGGTATTTTCCTCAGATGAAACAGGATTCGCACCGTGCACTGCAGAAGCGGTAATGGAGATGATAGCGTATGCAGGGATAGATCTGACCGGCAAAAGAGCTACAGTGGTTGGAAGGTCAATGGTTATAGGAAAACCTGTTGCCATGATGCTTATGAAGAAGAATGCGACTGTAACTGTATGCCATACCAGGACTGTGGATATGGAAGGCGCATGTAAGAACGCTGAGGTGCTTGTAGCTGCAGCAGGCAGAGCAAGGATGATAAATCACAATTATGTATCTTCAGGAGCTTATGTTTTTGATGTCGGCATTAATGTGGACGATTCAGGCTATATGTGTGGGGATGTAGATATAGATGACATATCGGATATAGCCAGATTATGTACTCCTGTCCCCAAAGGAGTAGGTACAGTAACTACTTCAGTATTAGCAAAGCATGTTTTAAAGGCAGCAAAAATGAGAAGGGAACAGTAATGATAACTTTTGAAGATGTAAAAAGAAATGAAGAACTAAAGACATATATAACCAAAGCTGATGAATCTTTAATAGCTTTGGGGTATACAGAGCATAGTTTTGCTCATGTAATGAAAGTTGCAACAACTGCAGAATATATCCTGTCTACACTTGGGTATCCGCAGAAGGATATCGAACTTGCACAGATTGCATGTTATCTGCATGATATTGGGAACCTCATAAATAGGGAGGACCATGCGCAAAGCGGTGCAATATTAGCATTCAGGATTTTAAAGGATATGAATGCCTCACCTGATGAGATAGCTACAGTTGTGACTGCTATAGGAAATCATGACGAAAGCACTGCATTTGCAGTAAATTCTGTAGCAGCAGCACTGATACTTGCGGATAAGACCGATGTTAGAAGAACCAGGGTAAGAAATGCTGATACTTCAAATTTCGATATCCATGACAGGGTTAACTATTCTGTTAAGAAATCTACTGTCAGAATTAATGATGACAAGACAGAGATTAGCTTAAGCCTGACAATAGACCCGAAATTCTACTCTGCACTGGAATATTTTGAAATATTCCTGGGCAGGATGATATTATGCAGGAAGGCCGCTGAAAAACTTGGCTTGAAATTCAGGATGAATATTAATAACCAGCAGATACTTTAATTTGTATATGTAAATAAAGAAGCTAGCATAAGCTTTTTTTATTCTGCTCATTGATGGATCAGAATCATTTGGGTCATTTTCAATATACTTAAAATGAGAGTAATTACAGTTAGTATCTTATTGTAATGAAACTGACGCAGACAAAATAATTGAAATAGCAAGAAGAAAGAAAGAGTCTAGGAAATAGTCCAAAAATCCAGTACACATATTTATTCCTATTTCCATAGCATATTGATATAATTATATTAAAGGGGGCTTTATATGAAAAAGATTAGAGCAATAAGCAGTTTCGCAAGTTTGATAATGATAGTTATAATACTTTCATCTTGCAGTTTCACAACTGCGAATTTTTCAGATGTTGCTATTTCATCAGGAATGGATGGATTCACACCAGTGAATGTTACAAACAAATTCAATGTTTCTAGTCCGGCATTCTATGTTTCTGGAAACATTAATAATGCTCCGGATGGAACAGTAATTGCTGCTGTCTGGTACTATACTGAGGAAGATCCTGATTATCTGATTGATTCCAGCCAGTATGAAGTGGAAGATGGCGTCAATACTTTCTATTTTACACTAAGCATTCCAGATAATGGATGGCCTTTAGGTACATATGCGGTAGATCTGATGATTGATGGAGAAGTTGTCAAAACTTTATCTTTTACAGTTGAGTAAACTGCAAATGGAAGTATGGTTGTACAAATAGTGCTAGGAGACATTTATGAATAATCTTTTGCATCTTAAGTATGCGGTAGAGGTAGAGAAGACAGGCTCTATATCAAAAGCAGCTCAGAATCTGTATATGAACCAACCCCAGCTTTCAAAAGCCATACGGGAACTGGAGTCTTCTCTTGGTATCGAGATATTTGACAGAAAACCAACCGGCGTATTCCCGACAAAAAAAGGAGCGGAATTCTTAGTTTATGCTAAGAATATACTTACGCAGATTGATGCTATGCAGACTTTAAGCAAGCTCGAAATAAAGAAAGGTCAGACACTTAATGTATCTGTACCGCGTGCAAGCTATGTCTCCAATGCCTTCACCCAATTCCTACAGGAGCTGGATAAGGATTTGGGCATGGATATAGACTACAGGGAGACTCATTCTGTTAGGACTATGAAAAGTGTTTCCGAAGGAAGCAATGACATAGGGATTATCCGTTACCAGATAAAGTTTGAGGCATATTTTCTCACTGCTCTACAGAAATATGGGTTGAAATACGAGGATATTTTCGAGTTTGAATATCTGCTTCTTATGTCAGAAGAGCATCCGCTTGCCAAAAAGGAAGTTATTGACTATAAAGACCTGATAGACTATGTTGAAATTGTCCATGGTGACATATCTGTGCCTTCACTGCCAGTAATCCCATCAGCTGACCGACCGAAATCCTTTAAAAATAAGATTGCTATATATGAAAGAGCAAGCCAGCTCGAGATATTGAATAAGCTTCCATATTCATATATGTGGGTATCTCCCATGCCAAAAGATATTTTGCAAAGATACTCGTTAGTTGAAAAGAAATGCAGCGTGCCCAAAAACAGATACAAAGATATGTTCATATACAGGGAAGGTTATGTTTTTACTGAATATGATAAGCTGTTCATGGATAAAGTTAAACAATCTCTAGAAGATGTGTTTAAAGAAATATTATAGATAAGGATATATCGATATTGGAATATCGATATTCCAAAATCTATTCTTCTCAAATGCTTTGATCCGTCTTAAGATATACATGTAAGATGATTTATTGTAAAGGAGACGGAAAAATGGCAAGATTTACATTACCAAGAGACATATATCATGGAAGAGGCTCATTAGAAGCATTAAAAACTTTGGAAGGATCCAAAGCTATTGTCGTAACCGGCGGAAGCAGTATGAGACGAGCTGGCTTTTTAGAGAAGGTAGTTGAATATCTCAATGAAGCTGGGATGCAGGTCTTGCTATTTGAAGGAGTTGAGCCAGACCCTTCGGTGGAGACTGTGTTAAAAGGTGCAGAAGTAATGAGAAATTATCAGCCTGACTGGATAGTTTCAATAGGAGGAGGTTCTCCAATTGATGCTGCAAAAGCAATGTGGGCATTTTACGAATATCCAACGACGACTTTCGAACAACTCTGTATACCATTCAATTTCCCGAAACTACGTACTAAAGCTAAATTCTGCGCAATTCCTTCAACATCAGGAACGGCAACAGAAGTTACTGCATTTTCAGTTATAACAGATTATCAGAAGGGTATTAAGTATCCTCTTGCAGACTTCAACATAACTCCGGATGTGGCCATTGTTGACCCTCAGATTGCTGAGACAATGCCTAAGAAACTGACTGCATTTACAGGAATGGACGCTATGACTCATGCTGTTGAGGCTTATGTATCCACACTTAACAGTGATTACACTGATCCTCTGGCTCTTCATGCAATTAAAATGATAAGTGAATATTTAGTAGATTCATATAACGGGGACAAGACGGCTCGTGAAAAGATGCATAATGCGCAGTGCCTTGCAGGTATGGCATTTTCCAATGCATTACTTGGAATAGTCCATTCAATGGCACACAAGACAGGTGCTGCTTTCTCTGGAGGCCATATAGTCCATGGATGTGCGAATGCCATGTATCTTCCTAAGGTCATTAAGTTCAACTCGAAAGATCCGATAGCATTGGAAAGATATGCGCAAATAGCAAGTTTCATCGGGCTAAAAGGCAGAAATGATGAGAAACTTATGGAAGCCTTGATAGACCGCATCAGAGAACTGAATGTCATGCTGGATATTCCTATGTGTATAAAAAAGTATGAGAACGGTATAATAGACGAAAAAGAATTTCTCGATAAACTTGATGCTGTATCTGAACTTGCAGTAGGGGATGCATGCACCGGATCAAACCCAAGAAGCATAGACAAAGACCAGATGAAGAAACTTTTGCTGGCATGCTACTATGATTCTGAAGTGGATTTTTAAGGAGGGTGGAATGAATTACGTATCAAGGCAGACACTGGAAAGATTACCTGTTTACTTGAGATTTTTAAAATCACAGAGTAAAACCGGACCCTTGAACACTTCTGCCAAAGCCATTGCTGAAGCTTTAGGTCTGACTGAGATACAGGTAAGAAAGGATCTTGCAGCTATAAGTGATGGAGGCAAACCAAGGATAGGATATATAATCGATGATCTGGTAAGTGATTTGGAGGAATTTTTGGGATACAAAGATGTGAATGACGCGGTAATAGTCGGAGCAGGAAAACTTGGAAAAGCACTTATGTCTTACAAAGGGTTTTCTGATTACGGATTAAACATCGTTGCAGCTTTTGACACATCAGATGATGTAGCAGGTACTGAAGAAGAAGGCAAGCCGATATTCCATCTGGATAAACTGGAAGACCTTTGTAAAAGGATGAATATCCGGATCGGGATAATAACCGCACCAGCAGAAAGCGCACAGTATATAGCAGATAAGATGGTAAAAAGCGGAATATTAGCTATATGGAATTTCGCTCCTGCACACATCGAAGTACCTCAGACAGTACTGGTTAAGAATGAGAATATGGCCGCATCGCTTGCTGTATTATCAAAACATTTATCAGAACAGCTAATGAACACATAAGGAGAGATTTTATGAATATACAAAGAGAAATAATAGATGGCAATGAAAAATTATATGCCGCCCTTCTAAGGCTTAAAGCCGCACAGAAGAAATTTGCCACATATACACAGCAGCAGGTCGATGCGATATTCTTATCAGCTGCAACTGAGGCAAATAAACTTAGGATACCGCTAGCAAAAATGGCTGTAGAAGAAACAGGTATGGGAGTAGTTGAAGACAAGGTTATAAAGAACCATTATGCAGCTGAGTATATATATAACGCATATAAAGATACAAAGACATGTGGAGTTGTTGAAGAAGACAAAGCTTATGGTATTAAGAAGGTGCTGGAGCCTGTCGGAGTATTAGCAGCGGTAATACCTACCACAAATCCGACATCAACAGCAATTTTCAAGACTTTAATAGCATTAAAGACAAGAAACGGAATAATAATCAGTCCTCATCCAAGAGCAAAAGGTTGTACGATAGCAGCTGCTAAAGCAGTTCTCGAAGCAGCAGTTAAGGCAGGAGCTCCAGAAGGTATAATAGAATGGATTGATGTTCCCTCACTTGAGATGACTAATATAGTAATGAAGGAATGCGATATGATATTAGCGACTGGCGGACCAGGAATGGTAAAAGCCGCATATTCATCAGGGAAACCTGCAGTGGGAGTAGGAGCAGGAAACACTCCAGCAATAATCGATGAAAGCGCTGATATACTTTTAGCAGTAAACTCCATCATCCATTCCAAAACATTTGATAATGGAATGATATGCGCATCTGAACAGTCCGTAATAGTATCGGATAAGATATATGACAAGGTCAAGAAGGAATTTAAAGACCGTAACTGCTATTTCCTTAACAAGGAAGAAACCGAGAAGGTAAGAAAGACCATAATTATAAACGGCGGTCTTAATGCCAAGATTGTGGGGCAGAGCGCATTTAAGATAGCACAGCTTTCAAATGTCAAGGTACCAGAAAGTACGAAGATTTTAATCGGTGAAGTGACATCAGTCGATCTTTCCGAGGAATTCGCTCATGAAAAGTTATCACCTGTACTTGCAATGTATAAATCCGAGAATTTTGAAGATGCAATTTCGAAAGCAGAGCATCTTATTGCAGACGGAGGATACGGCCATACTTCCTCAGTTTATCTTAATACCAGTACCGCCAAGGAAAAACTCGATGAGTTTATATCACGCATGAAAACATGCAGGATACTTATTAACACGCCATCATCTCATGGTGGAATAGGAGACTTATACAACTTCAAACTGACACCTTCATTAACATTGGGATGCGGTTCTTGGGGTGGTAATTCAGTAAGTGAGAATGTGGGAGTAAAGCATCTTGTAAATATCAAAACAGTAGCAGACAGGAGGGAAAACATGTTATGGTTCAGAACACCGCAGAAAGTATATATTAAGAAAGGATGCCTGCCTGTCGCTCTTGACGAACTTAAGAATGTAATGGGTAAGAAGAAAGCATTTATAGTAACTGACAGCTTCCTATACAGCAATGGATATACAAAACCTGTAACAGACAAGCTCGATGAGATGGGAATACAGCATACAGTGTTCTTTGATGTTGCGCCGGACCCATCGCTTGGATGCGCGAAAGAAGGAGCAAAAGCCATGAGAGCATTCAATCCTGACTGTATAATAGCATTAGGCGGCGGATCAGCAATGGATGCAGGCAAGATAATGTGGGTTATGTACGAACATCCTGAAGCAGACTTTATGGATATGGCAATGAGATTCTGTGATATACGAAAGAGGGTGTACGCATTTCCTAAAATGGGAGAGAAGGCATACTTCATAGCAATACCTACAACAGCAGGAACTGGTTCTGAAGTAACTCCGTTTGCAGTAATAACTGATGAAACGACTAATGTTAAGTATCCTCTAGCTGATTATGAGCTGATGCCTAACATGGCAATAGTAGATGCTGACCTTATGATGAATGCTCCGAAAGGACTAACAGCAGCTTCTGGAATAGATGCAGTTACACATGCTTTGGAAGCATATGCTTCTATGCTTGCAACAGACTATACCGATGCTTTGGCTCTTAAGTCACTTAAAATGGTATTTGAATACCTTCCAAAAGCATATGACAATGGTCCGAATGATCCAAAAGCAAGAGAAAAAATGGCTGATGCAGCTACTATGGCAGGTATGGCTTTTGCTAACGCGTTCTTGGGAGTATGCCATTCAATGGCCCACAAGCTTGGAGCTTTCCATCATCTTCCGCACGGAGTGGCGAATGCTCTGATGATTGAGCAGGTATTAAGATTCAATGCTTCAGAAAAACCTGTAAAAATGGGAACATTTTCTCAATATGATCATCCTCACACCTTACAAAGATATGCTGATGTAGCTGATTATCTGGGATTCAAAGGCAAGAACGACAATGAAAAGCTCGAGAACCTTATTGCAGGATTAAATGAGCTTAAGACAAAAATCGGAATCAAGAGCAGGATATCAGATTACAATATAGATGAAAAGAATTTCCTGGACAGACTGGATGAAATGACCGAACAGGCATTCGACGACCAGTGCACAGGAGCAAATCCGAGATATCCGCTCATGAGCGAGATAAAGAAGATGTATCTTAACGCATATTACGGCAAACAGGAGGAAGTGTGATGAAACTGGAAAAGATAATTGCAGTCAGGACTACAAAGACTGTATACCGCGACAATGACAAGACAATTAAGGTTTTTAATGAGGACTATTCCAAGGCTGATATACTAAATGAGGCATTAAATCAGGCAAGGGTAGAAGAGACTTCCTTGAATATTCCAAAGGTACTGGAAGTGACAAAGATAGATAATAAATGGGCAATAGTGTCCGAATACATTGAAGGAAAGACCCTTGCTCAGCTGATGGAAGAGGATAAGAGCAGATTTGATGAATATCTTGAAAGATTTGTTGATATACAGATGGAAATGCATTCAAAGCAGGTGCCTCTTTTAAACAAGCTTAAGGACAAAATGAACCGCAAGATATCCGAATCATCTTTGGATGCTACAACAAGGTATGATCTGCATACCAGGCTGGAAGCGATGCCAAAAGGCACAAAACTGTGTCATGGCGATTTAATCCAAGCAATATAATCATAACTAAAAATGATGTGCCATATATTATTGACTGGTCACATGCTACAATGGGAAATGCATCTGCTGACGTTGCGAGAACATATTTATTATTCTGGCTTAGCGGCGATATTGACGGAGCAGAGAAATATCTTAATCTGTTCTGTAAGAAGTCTGATACAGCCAAGCAGTATGTTCAGAAATGGATACCGATAGTTGCAGCTTCCCAGTCAGTTAAAGGAAAGCCTGAGGAACGTGAATTCTTACTGCACTGGGTCAATGTAGTGGATTATCAGTGATAATTAATAAACGAGGAGAAAAAGTATGAAAATAACAGTATGTATAGGAAGCTCATGCCATTTAAAGGGATCAAGACAGGTAGTTGAAACACTGCAGTACCTTATAGCTCAGAATAATCTGAAGGATAAGGTCGACCTTAGCGGGACATTCTGTATGAATAACTGCCAGAACGGAGTATGTTGTACAGCAGATGGTAAGACATTCTCTCTTACCCCGGAAACAACAAAGTCTTTCTTCGAGACTGAGATACTGGCAAAATTGAAGTAAGAAATAGATAAAGAGGTGATATGATGACGGAATTTTTAAGATTTAAGCAATCAAACTGCAAGAACTGCTACAAGTGCATAAGGCACTGTCCTGTAAAATCCATAAGGTTTTCTGGAAATCAGGCCCATATAATCGGGGATGAGTGCATTCTTTGCGGACAGTGTTTCGTCGTCTGCCCTCAGAATGCCAAAGAGATAGTGGATAATACGGAAAAGGCCAAAGTCCTTTTAGCTTCAGGTCATAAGGTAATTGCCAGTATAGCTCCTTCATTTATAGCTAACTATAATGGTATAGGAATCAAAGCTCTGGAAAAAGGATTGAAAAAGCTGGGTTTTTATGCCGCTGAAGAAACCGCGATAGGCGCAACACTGGTTAAGGATAAATATGATGAAATGCTAAAACAAGGCGACAGGGACATAATAATCACGTCCTGCTGCCATAGCGTGAATCTTCTAATCCAGAAGCATCATCCAAAGGTGCTCCCATATCTTGCAGATGTCTTAAGCCCGATGCAGGCACACAGTCTGGATATAAAAAGAAGATATCCGGATGCGAAAACAGTATTTATAGGGCCTTGTCTTGCAAAAATGGATGAAGCAGACAGATATGTCGGAATAACTGACTGTGTACTGACATTTGATGATCTTACAAAATGGCTGGAGAAGGAAAAAATCGAGCTT
>JAAYBX010000104.1 GCA_012729955.1 Clostridiaceae bacterium | reverse complement strand
TCCTGCTTTTGTTAATCCCGAAGGCTTTAAAAGTCCTATCTCGTCATAATAGTGAATAGCTCTAATGCTCAACCCGGTTAAAGCTGCTGTCTTTTTTATACTTAAAGGCTTTTTAACCATTTGATCTGCCTGACCTCCTTATAGTCATATGTTAAACTATTACGTAATGTAAGAGTCAATACATTTTCTTAATAAATTCCCAACAAACATGTTTTTATACAATATCACTGATTATTATATAATTTTATCAATATTTTACAAATATATTGTTGCATTATTGTGTTATCGCCTAAAATATGATACCCTAATTATCGATTGGCAGGTTATATATAATAGTAAAAGAACAGTAAATTAAAAGGACATATATGGATATTCATAAGACGGAAAAAAGGATACCTTCAAAATTCATTTATAGCAGAATTTTCTTTTTCGCACTTTTATTCCTGCTTTCTGTAAGCGGAGTATTTTATACCTGGAACACATTTAATAATCATCTTGTAACACAGGAGCAAGAAGCAGTCCTTCTTGCTAAAAGCGCATCCTCTCTAATCCCGAAATCCTATCTGAAGGCATTGGATAATGATCTTAGCGATTTAAATAAAAGTGAGTATCTGAGTATAAAAAACAGCCTTATGGATTTCGTTAAAACTAGCGACCGCATCAGATTCGCTTACTTCATGATGATGCAAAATGGCAACATCGTCTTTGCAGCAGATTCTGAACCTTCGGACTCTTTAGATTATTCTTTTCCAGGACAGATATACGCTGAAGCAGAGACATGGGATTTTATACCATTCGAACAGAAAGCACCATCCATATCGAAACCTTTCGAAGATCGCTGGGGCAGATGGATAAGCGTCATGATACCTATAACTGATACCGATACAGGTGAGGTTTTAGCTGCATTCGGGCTGGATTATCCTGCAAAGCAATGGTATATAACTCCAATAAAGAATGCGATGCAGTCGGCTATTCTTTCTCTGTGTATAATAGCTATGATTGTTGTTCTTTATATGATTTCACTAATGAATATCCAACTGAAAAAAGACCGTCAGCTGATAAGAGAGGCTGATAACCGTTTAAAGGAAAGTATGACTTTATATAAAGCTGTATTTGATCAGACTACAATAGGAATAGCAATTGCGGATAACTATAAATATCTGGTTGAAACAGAATCAGGCCTTCCAAGCATTAATGCAGCCTTTGAGAGCATACTGGGAAGATCAAAAGAAGAAATAGCAGAAACTACATGGTCCGAACTTACATACCCTGAAGACCTTGGTATAGACATGGAGTATTTTCATAAGTTTAAAGCCGGCCTTATAGACGGGTATGATCTGGAAAAAAGATACCTCAGGCCTGATGGAGAAGAAGTTTGGGTGCATATGACCATCTCACCTCTGCTTTTTGAGAACGAAAATAATAAATACCATCTGTGTATTATTGAGGACATATCAAAAAGGAAACTGATTGAAAGAAACCTTCTGGAATCTGAAAGAAGCAAGTCACTCCTACTGGACAACATCCCAGGAATGATTTACAGATGCAGATATGACAGGGACTGGACCATGCTGTTTATATCGCAAGGATGTAAGGAACTGACCGGTTATTCTCCTGAATCACTAATTGACAATACTGATAGATCATATAATGACCTTATCGCGCCAAAATATCGTGAATTCATATGGGAAAAATGGTCTTTAGTACTACCTGCTAAACAAAAATTCATATATGAATATGAAATTATTACTGCATCAGGCCAGATAAAATGGGTATATGAGCAAGGCCAGGGCATATATGATGAACTGGATAATGTAGTGGCGCTTGAAGGCCTTGTAATAGATATAACCGACCGTAAAAAACATGAAGAGAGAATAAAATACATTAATGAACATGATCCGCTGACCGGACTGTTTAATCAAAAATCCCTGATAGAAACATTTAGCAAGGATATAGCCAGAATAGATAATTCTTCCAAAGCTTTAATTGTCATTCATATAAGAAGATACAGCTTAATGCTGACTGCTTACGGGTATTCTTATTGTGAATCTGTAACTAAAGATATAGCTATGCATTTAGCCAAAATATCAGATGATTCGCATATGCTTTATCAGCTAACAATGGACAGATTCGCAATATATGTGAGAAATTTCCGCAACAAGAATGAACTTATGAAACTTTGTGACAGGATAGTGGAAATATTAGGTTACAATATTGCTTTAAAATCATATGGCGCATGGGTTGGTGCTGATATATTTAACGAGAAAGACAATGACATCCAGACAGTTCTGAAAAATGCTACAATGGCAGCGACATCAGCAAATAGCATAAATCCCTTCGGTTACAGTTTTTATGATGTAGACATGGAATCCAATATAATGAGGCAGGAAAACATAAAAGATATACTTGCCGCAATTTGCGATAACACAAGAAGAGACTCTTTTCATCTTGAATATCAGCCTATAATCAGCAGAGACGGAAGCATTCATGCTTTTGAAGCTCTAGCCCGCATAAACGATAAGACACTGGGAAATATAAGTCCGGTTGAATTCATAGCCATTGCAGAAAAAAGACATCTTATTGTAGAACTGGGCAGAATAATACTTGATGAAGCATGTGGATTCATTAAGGAGCTGCAGGATAAGGGCTGGCATGATGTGTCGGTTTCAGTTAATATTTCTGCAATACAAGTATTAAGAGACGATTTTCTGACTGACTTAAAATATGCTATTAATAAAAATGCTATTTCTCCTGAAAAACTGATTTTGGAGATTACTGAATCAGTTTTTGCTGAAAACTTGGAAGTTATAAACAACCAGCTCGCAAAAGCCCAGATTTTAGGCATCCGTTCAGCAATAGATGATTTTGGTACAGGTTACTCCTCCTTATCCAGAGAACGTGAAATTGCTGCTGACATAATTAAAATAGACAAGTTCTTCCTTGACCAGTTTCTCACTAAAGATGAAAAGGAACTTATAACATCTGATATAATTAATCTTGCTCATAAGCTGGGACAGAAAGCAGTTGCAGAAGGAATAGAACACCAAAGCCAGCTCGAATATCTTAAGAGGAATAATTGTGATTATTATCAGGGTTATCTTTTCTCGAGACCGGTTGTAGCAAATAAAGCCATTGAGCTTCTTGAATCAGGAAATTACAATATTTAACTGCTGATAATAACCTATATACTACTTATATTTGTGAAGAAGCTCCATCATAAGCATGAAATTATTAATCGGTGTTGTAGGAGAAACAAGATTGGAACATCCTACTATTGCTCCTGATAGTTCCTTTGCCGCTGATACAGCTTTGGTGACTTCTGCTCTTATATCCTCTTCGCTTTTCTTATCGAGCGTTGAAGCCGCTATTCCGCCGACTACTGTAATATTTGGATATCTTGTTCTTATTGAACGTATATCCATACCACAGGAACAGTCGGCCTCATAATGCGCATCTATCCCGCTGTGAATATATAGGTCATCTGCTACATCCCAGAAATAACCATCAGAACCGAAAACATGATAAAGCCCGTATTCATGGCACTTATCTGATATCCTTCGTAGACGCGGGATCATTAGTTTCTTAAATATTTCGTTTGAGTATATAAGCCCTCTGTTGCATGCGCAATCCCCTCCGCCATATGCGATTTTAGCTCCTACAGAAGCAATTAACGGTATATTTAATAGAGCTCTCTGAGTAAGAGCTTCCAAATATCTTTCAACCAGGTCCGGCCTGACAGCAACTGCTTCATACCATATTTCCCTTGTATTAGGTATTGCAAGAGCAACACCAGATGTATATGTGGCTCTCTGGTTATTAAAATAACTCATGGTATCCAGATATTCACTGTGCATGGAAACATTGGGGACATATCTTTTGTTGTAATCCTCCTGGTTAACTACTTCATATTCCAGAAGATCCACATCTTCTATATCTTTTTGCGTATCTTCCATGCATGCAAAAAGCTCATACTCATCAAAATACCTCATAATCCAGTGGGTTCCGTTTTCTCTTTCGTAGTAGAAAGTGGTATCATCAAGTATTTTTACCGGTTTGTACTGATATCTCCAGTATGAAGGGCGTACATAATCAAAATCCATTGCTTGAGCCCAGTCGAAAGCATCCTGTCTGGATTTTTCTACAAATTCCCTATGCGCTTCTTCTCCATTAAATCTTGCAAGACTTTCTCTATACTGCTGTATTCCCCCACCCACATACATAGTTCTTCCCATAACTTTTGAAGCTATTTTTGATGAAACAGAACCGCAGTAAATCGGTACATGATCACTTCTTTCCTTGTTATATGCCGCCATTACCCGTTCATATGAGTTCATAGTGGTCTCCATTTGTTTACTTGGTTATATCGAGATTTATCTTCCCATCTTTTATTTCTATTATCCTGTCAGCCTTTTCTGCTATCCTTCTGTCATGAGTTATTATAATAAATGTTGTTTTATATTCAAGATTAATATCCCTAAGAAGATCATATATAGTCTCTGTCGAGTCAGAATCCAGATTACCTGTAGGTTCGTCTGCAAGTATCATTTTAGGATCATTCATAAGGGCTCTTGCTATTGCAGTCCTCTGTTGCTGCCCTCCAGACATTTTTGTTGAAGGATTATTCATGACTTTTTCCAGGCCAACAAGCTTCAGCCTTTCCTTGGCTCTATCCATGACTTCTTTTGTTACAGGCTTTTTTTGAATATTATATGGCATAAGCACATTCTCTAAAGCTGTGAACTCCGGAAGCAGATAATGAAACTGGAATACGAACCCTATAGTTTTATTTCTGTAATCAGAAAGCTGATTATTTGTCATATCCTTTATATTATTACCATCTATCAGAACATCCCCTGAAGTCGCGGTATCAAGTGTGCCAATAATGTTCAGCAATGTGCTTTTCCCGCTGCCGGACTGCCCGATTATCGAATTAAAAGAACCGGTATCAAAGGAAAGATTAATGTCATACAGCACCTGCGCTTTTATATCTGTCCCGTATATTTTATTTACATTTTTAAGTTCTATTATTTTTTCCATTTTCATCCTCATTAATTGTTTCTTATAATATCTATCGCATTAAGTTTTGATGAACGTATTGCAGGCATTAATGCTGCTAGTACTGATGCTACAACCGCAATCAGTCCGGATAAAGCTATGAATGAATAACTTATATATAAATCGACTACTGGTGTCCCATCAGCATTCAGAGCAAATTTTGTAAAAGCAAAAGACAGCCCTAATCCGAAAAGTATTCCCATTACTGCACCGAAGAAACCGAGAATAAGGCCTTCAAACAGGAATATGAAACTTGTTGTGGAATTCCTGATTCCCATTGCTTTCAATATTCCTATCTGCTTGGATTTCTGTAATACAGTTATAGCCAGTATACTTGCTATGCTTATTACTACTGATATTATTACGAATACCTGTATCATATAGCTGGATATGCTTTGGCCTTGTAACCCGCTTAACAGTGATTCATTCTGCTCTTTCCAGTTAATGATCTTATATTCTTCATCTCCAATAACATTCGCTATATTCACAGATATCTCATCTGTTAAGAATATTGCATCCTCATTAACCTGCATCTCAATAGATGTTATGACATCATCAAGCTCGAAAAGCTTCTGAGCATTACTAAGAGTTGTTATAGCCCAGTTTGTATTCAGGCTGGAGACCTTAAGATCAAAAAATCCGACAACAGTGCTTTTGAATATTTTTCTAGCTTCAGTCCGGAAAATATCAACTTCCTCTCCGACTTCAATCCCATATTCTTTCCTAAGATCGATACCAAGAAGTATTTCATTTTCTGCGTTTGGAATGCGCCCTTCTACAATACGGTTGGATATATCATAAATCCCATCAGCCATGCTTTCAGGTTTATCTATATCAAATCCTCTTATTATTAAAGACTGATTTTTATCACCATATAACAAGAATGCCTGATTATCCAAAACAGGAGAAATCTTAGTAATATTTTCATCTGTTTCTGCAATATCTGATATGAGTTTGTCGTATTCTAAAATGTATCTTTCATCCTGATTGGATGATACAGTTATCTGGGATGAATTGCCTATTGTCTTCTCTACAAGACCCTTCTGTAACCCTTGTATCAATGAACCTATAAATATCTGTACTGAAACACCTATGGCAATACCCAGTATTATGAGTATTGTCTGGCTTATATTCGAAGAAAGGAATCTGCCTGCTATCTTAAGTCCCAATTTCATAAAGAAACTCCTTCCTTCCCAATATTTAATATATCTTCATA
>JAAYBX010000103.1 GCA_012729955.1 Clostridiaceae bacterium | reverse complement strand
TTCATATGTGCCTCCTGCACATCCAGCAATTATTCCTTGCCCTGTAAAAAAGCTTTTCTGCTTAGGATCAGCATATTCCTTTAAACTATCCAGTTTCAACTCGCTTAGTATTTCCAAGCTGTTGCTCAAAAAATCTCTAATTGTATATGCATTTGAAGGATGATAAGGAAGAGCTATCATGGGTTCGATTTTTGAAAGGTCAATTAATAACGCACAGTCATACAATGCTTCTGCGGCTGGCTGCATTTTCTTATATTCATCCTTCCTGCCATGAATATCATAATACTTTTGTGTGATTTCATCCGTTATCCATATGGATGAAAGACATGCTGTTTCTGTTGTCATAACATCGATACCCATACGGTCATCCATTGAAAGATTATTAACGCCAGGTCCGGCAAATTCCAGTATCTTATTCGTAACAAGAGCTTGCTTGAATACTTTTCCAATCATATATATTGCAACATCATGAGGGCCTACACCCTGCTTAAGGTTTCCTGTAAGGTATACAAGGCATATCTTCGGATATTTCAGATTATATGTTTTACCCAGCAACTGTTTAGCTAGTTCTCCTCCGCCTTCACCAATGGCCATGGTTCCTAATGCCCCATATCTTGTGTGACTGTCTGAACCGAGAATCATTTTCCCGCAACCAGACATCATTTCACGCATGTACTGATGGATTACTGCCAAATGAGCTGGAACATAAATTCCACCAAAGCGTTTTGCTGCGGATAAACCAAAAAGATGATCATCCTCATTAATCGTACCGCCGACTGCGCAAAGTGAGTTATGGCAGTTGGTCAGAACATAGGGAATAGGGAATTTTTCCATATTGCAGGCAAAAGCAGTCTGCAGAATACCAACATATGTAATGTCATGGCTCGCCATTGCGTCAAATTTCAGTTTTAGCTCGTCTTTAGAATCAGCAGTATTATGAGAATCCAATATCGCATGAGCCATTGCGCCTTTACTTGCTCTTTCGATTTGTTCTTGTGATAGGTCTGCCGCTTTCAATACCTTATTGTTTCTTAATACTACCGCTTCATTTATAAACATCAGAAAATCATCCTTTCATATGTTATACTTTATTATACTTAAACAGAAAGGTTATGCAAATACAAGATTGAATATGGCTATGAGATACAAACATATAATTTGGGACTTTGATGGGACACTATTTGACACATACGGGGAAATCTCCAAAGTCATTGAACAGGTTTTAATAACTAAAGGGATAGTTGAGGATTATACTCTGATATCACATAACCTGCATAAATCACTGACTCATACATTAAAATTACTTTCGGAGAAACATAATCTGGATTATTATAACCTGGTTAATGAGTTTATGGAAGCTGAGGAAAAAATGAATGTCAGTAAAGCTTTTCCTTTTCAGGGCACTACTGAGATTTTAGAGAATACCGAAGGATACAGTTTTATCGTTACAAACCGTGGCGAATCCATATTCCGGTTTCTCGAATCAAAAAATTATCTTCAGTATTTCGAAGAAATATTGTACAGGGATTCTGGATTTCCTTTAAAACCAAGCAGTGCGACTGTTGATTACCTGATTGGCAAATACAGACTAGATAAGAAACAGATGCTGTTCATTGGAGACAGGGATATAGATATCGAGTGTGCGATAAATTCAGGAATTGATTCCTGTTACTATGATTCGCATGACATATTGAATATTGCTCCTTGCACTTACTATGTTAAGAGTTATTTTAATCTTCTAGAAATTCTAAAGAACACCTAAGACATTACTCACTATAACTATTGCAACTAGAATCATGAATACTGTAAGAGCAGGCAGAAATGCCGCTATAGCATTACCATCCATTTTTGATTCTTTAATAATAGTAATTTTAGTAGTTTCAGTATTATGCTTAAATTTATTTAACAGTATGACTATAACTGGAATTAGAAGCAACGATAAAGCTCCCCATACAATAAAGGAAAGGCTATATTCAGTAAGCCCATATGCTTTGAGTAATTCTGCACTATCGGCCTCTGTAGGAGTATTTTTTGATGCATATGTTATCGTAAGCGCAATAAAATTGTTTATAAAATGTCCAAGCATCGCGCTAAGAACCGAACCTGTCCTGTACAGGAAATAGCATAAAAGCAGAGACAATGCGAATGTTGATAAAAGCTTTTCCGGTATCATATGGGCTAAAGAGAAGAAAAGAGAAACAAAGAAAAAACACAAAGTTCTGCCTAATCTTTCCAGACCGGACATAAATGCTGTCCTAAAAGCAATTTCTTCACATATGGCAGGAGTAAGCGCCATAACTAATATGCTTTTTATATATTCATCAAACCTGTTTATCGTTATGCTGTCTTCGAGCCCCGAAGTAATCCCGAACAAGTTCTCAACTATCCACATATTAAAAGTCGCCAGCAGCATTGAAACAGGTATTGATAATATCACGACTGCCACAATTATCAAAAGGTTCCTTCCGCTTACCTTTTTTATATGCACGTTTTCTTTAACTCTGCCGGTAATAAGCATATACAGAAGTACAGGTATTGCAAGTCCAAGTATCTCGCAAACTGCCTGATACAGATAAAGATTATCCTTTAAAAAGAATATTCCTGCAGTCTGAACTCCAAGGAATATTATCATAACTGCCGTTATGAGGATGAATGACTGATA
>JAAYBX010000102.1 GCA_012729955.1 Clostridiaceae bacterium | reverse complement strand
GCGCCCATGTCTTGTTCCCTTCTATTGGCCATAAGTCTTTTTCTGGTATATATTTTTTTAAGCTTTCCATGCTTGGGCAACCATGATATCCTGCTTCTGCAATAAATTTCGCTGTCACATGCTTATAGAAATCATCCTTGAAGTATGCTCTGGGACCCCATATGTGCTGTTCTGGTACGTTATATGAATCAAAACCTTCAGGTATTTCAGGAGACGATTTCAAATATACTCTGAACGGATCATTTTGCTGTACTGCTTTTTCCAGTACTTCCCTGGATATCCTGTTATATTTGCTTTTATCATCGGGATACCAGTAACCGTCAACTGTAGTATCTATCTCATTATCACCGCACCACAATACAAGACTTGCGTGGTTCCTGAATTTTTTTATTACTTTCTCTGCTTCATCATAAACAGTGTCAAAAAACCCTTCTGTCTGTGGATAGTTGGAATTACCGAATGTAAAATCCTGCCAGACAAGAATCCCATGTTCATCACACAGGTCATAAAATTCTTTCTCTGGGTAAACATTACCTCCCCAGCATCTTATCATGTTACAGTTGCATTCAACTGCCAATTCAATCTCTTTTTGCTGTCTTAAGTAATCTTTGCTGTGTAATATGTCTAAAGCTATATGGTTAGTTCCATTTATAAATACAGGAACCTCATTGACATACAATTTAAATTCCTGATTTCGTTTTTCAAATCTTCTTTCCAATCTGAATGTCCTCAAACCAATTTTTTCCGTTCTGCTGTCTACTATTTCATCGTTATACAGCAAATCCATGGTTACAGTATAAAGGTTCTGTTCACCATAACCTCTCGGCCACCATAACTTTGGTTTGTCAATCAAAAACCCATCATTCCCACTTACGAACCATGCAGGAACTGAGTATTCAAATTCTGATTCTTCACACTTCCCTCTGACTCTTATCATAAACCCTAATAAATCATCATAGTCGGTTGTAAACCTGTATGCAAACCTCATACGTATCTTATCCATGTAAAAAACAGGAGTAGCATAATATGCCTGCGTTATCCTAGTGTTTTTTACACTTAAGAGCTTTACATCTTTCCAGATTCCCGCTGAAACAAGTCTTGGAAGTATATCCCATCCCATCATATGCGGAGCTTTCCGTATATACGGAAGTTCAGAACAATGGCGGCATCCTCTCATCCATACCGTATATTCCTTGTTTCTTATGTAGTTCATAACTGAATATATTCGTACAGAAAGAGCATATGATTTGCCAGCAGATATAAAATCGGTAACATCAAATTCATGTTCCACAAGCATGTTTTCTGTATGCCCTATCAGTATGTCGTCAAGGTATATATCAGCTATTGTGTCTAATCCGTTAAAGCAAAGAATATATCTGTCACCTCTAAAGTCCTCAGGTATGTATATAATTCTTGTATACCACCACTGGTAATATTCATATTTCATATAGTCAAAAGAGTTTTCATTTATATATGGATCCTTTTCTATACCAGCTCTGACAAG
>JAAYBX010000101.1 GCA_012729955.1 Clostridiaceae bacterium | reverse complement strand
TCACAAAGAGGAGATGCCATATTCGGCCTTGGCGGATGGTGGAGTTTTGAGATGGCAGGTACAAAAGGAACATTCTGCATAGAAAACTGCGTTGAAAAGCTGTATTACTGGGATGGTTCACAACCTGCTTCAATGGGTACAATGCAGCCTGAGATTTTCGATTTCGGGACTAAAGATTTCGGAACGACATTTAATAACAGGCTTCATGCATTCCTTGAGGATATGACAAATAAGATTCCCCCAGAGCACATTCGGGGTTCAGGAAGAGATGCCCTTGCGACACTGGAGTATACAGTTGCTGCTATTGAGTCCTTTGAAGAAGGCGGAGCGCTTATTCGTCCCCGTGCATTACCTCCTTTACATGGAACTCCAGGTTTTGTCGTATAATGAAAAAACCTAATATTCTGCTTTTCTTGGCAGATCAGCACCGTTATGACTGTGTAGGCTGCTCGAATAAAAGAGCAGTCTACACTCCTAATATTGACAAATTAGCAGAAAGAGGGATTGTTTTTGATAATGCTTACTGTCCTACTCCTGTGTGCGCTCCTGCAAGACAGTCTTTCATGAGCAGTAAACGTGCAGAATCAATTGGAGCTTTATGGAACTTCGGATTTGTAAATACCAATACTGTCCAGCCATCTGACTGGACTATTTCCAAAAGCCTTAAAGATGCAGGATACGAAAATATTTTCGTTGGAGCATGGGATGTATCAAGAACTGCACCCGAACAATACGGTTTTGACAAGACACATCTTTCAAAAGAGTATAACAGATATATTTCTGAAAGATATCCTGACATAAAGTACAATAACAGCTGGTTCGGGGAGATGAATCCAATACCTTACTCAGACAGCCGCCCGAAATATTATTCCGACAGGGTATGTGAAGAGCTTGACAGATTAAAAAATGAGAGCAGACCATGGTTCATATGGGTAGATGGAGTAGACCCGCACCTGCCCTGCAGACCGAGTAAGGAATTTTATAATATGTATAATCCTTCAGATATTCCACCTTTTGGAGGATTTGAAGAGTACTTCAAAAACAAGCCATACATACAAAAACAGCAGATACTTAACTGGAGACTGGAAAACAAATCATGGGAGGACTGGGAAGAGACGGTCAGGTGTTATTACGCCATGATTACTCAGATTGACCATTCATTCGGCCTTATTATAGACAAACTGAAAGAATCTGGTATGTTTGATGACACTTTAGTCATATACACATCTGACCATGGCGATATGTGCGGTTCCCACAGGATGATAGACAAACACTATGTGATGTATGATGATGTTTTAAGGGTTCCTATGATTATTAGCTATCCGAACTTTACAGATAATTCTTTTACGAAACACAGATACAACACTTACGTATACAATGCACTTGATATTCCAAATACAATATGCGATATCTGCGGATTATTCCCAAATCCCGACACACATGGAAGATCATTAGCAGATATTTTAAAAGGTAATGATCCAGACAAGGAACTGTTCCCGGATTATACGGTATCTTGCTCAAATGGCCAGCAGTTCGGAAGCTTTACACAAAGAAGCATACGCACAGATAAATACAAGTATATCTGGAACCTTACTGATATTGATGAATTTTATGATCTTACAGCTGACCCTTATGAGCTTGAAAACAGAATAAACGAAAGTTCATGCAAAAGCGTGATATCTGACCTGAGAAAGCTAATGAAAAAGGAACTAGCAAGATGCCAAGATCCTTTTGTAAAAGGCGGTTGGCTCAACCGCACATTAGATGAAGATATTAAGCTGTGAAATAAACTGGTCTTTACAAAGTAGAGAGATAATTAAATTACTATTCAAAATAAAATACCTGTCGCATTAGAGGCTGTGCTTTAGTGACAGGATCCATTTCCATAACCATGACATCCTTCATGTACTCATTCCATTTGTCCACTATAGGACTCTCTGACTGTACTTTTGCTGCATATTCGACTCCGAACTCACACTCATAATATCCGAACAAATCATTATTATTGTACCAGATAGTATAATTCTTAATTCCTGCCTTTTTTAGCAGTTCTGATAATTCCGGCCAGATTGCATCATGTCTTTTAATATACTCATCCAGCATTCCTTCTTTTACTTTGGCTCTCCATGCATATCTTTCCATAAATCCCCCAATTATGCTCTTAATTGCTCAAGTATGTCTTTTAGGACTTCGTCCGCTATGCCGTTTGGCACCTGGCAGGTAGCTGCATTCATATGCCCTCCTCCGCCATGACTTTTACATATCAAGGACAGGTCCTTATCAGAACTCCTGTTAATAATTGACTTTCCCACAGTAAATACCGTATTTCTCTTTTTCAGTCCCCACATCTCATGTATGGATACTGTAGCTTCTGGAAACAAAGTATAAACATAGAACCTGTTACCTGCATATATGGGGTCCTGATTCTTTAAGTGAAGTATTACCACATCATCAATCACTTCTGCGCAGTCTTTAAGCTGGTCATGAAAAAGCTTCTCATGTTTTCTATACATATCAACTCTTTCCTGTACATCAGGCTGTAAAAGCACCTCATCAATAGTATGGGTCGAGCAGTAATCAATAAGCATCATCATAAGTTCATAATTGGATATCCTGAAATTCTTAAATCTGCCAAGTCCGGTCCTTGCATCCATTAAATAGCTTAATAGCACCCATCCTTCAGGATTAATAATATCTTCCTTTGTATATTGTGCTGAATCGGATTTATCAACAGCAATTAAGATGTCTTTTGATATCTTAAGCTTATCTTCCCCGCCGAAATGATCGTACACGACCCTTGCTGTGGAAGCTGCATCAGGCTTGTTTATGTAGTTAATATATTTCATTTCTTTTTCCGAGATGTGATGATCGAACGCCAGATGAACTCCTGGCTGGTATGGGACATTGGTCGTAATATCTTTGTCAGTAACATCAACCATACCATCTTGCATATCCTTGGGATGCACAAAAAGTATCTCTTCGAGCATGTCAAGCTCTTTAAGAATCATAGCGCATACTAATCCGTCAAAATCCGATCTCGTTATTAACCTGTATTTGCTCACAAACTACCTCCGATGAATTACCAATACAGTAATTCTAATTGCTATCATGTAAAAATTCAAGTGCTTGATTTTACTTTTTTAAAGCAAATCCCTGAGCGCTGAAATATCTCAGGACTCCTTCATTATCCATCTCATAATATACATATGTCAGATATACCCTGATTTCATTTGTAACATCAAATACCATGTCAGATTTATCGGTACCTTCCTTTATGTTCATTATCCATTCAGTAACATCATAATTAGTCTCATTTATCTCTATTTCGAATTTTTGACTGCTTATCTGGTCTACATAGTAGTATTGGCTGTATCCTGATATATCAAGTATATCATAACTACTATTCTTGTTCAGATGTATCAGTTTATATGCATCAATATTGCCGTAATCATCAAATTTATCAAATCCGAAAAGAGCGTAAAACGAGTCCTGCCCATTAATATATGAAGGTGCTTTTTCTTCATATATAAGATAACTATGACAACTGGAAATTATTTTTTTATCTTCATCTGAAATATCCTTATTCGGTTTTACCAGGCCATCTGATAGCATGTTATTTCTTACTAATACCTTTTCGAGCCTGTGTGTCTGTTCATATACCGGTACATCAATCACATTTAAGGGTCCGAATGTAGAAATGAAAACCAGTATTGCAAATCCGGTTATAACATGTTTTACATATCTGCCCTGCTTGACAAGAGTCAGTATTATAAAAGACAATGCTGTTATATTCATCAATATAGATATCCATCTGGCAGTAGTCAGCCCGTAAGCATTCACTCTTATGTATATTGCGACAACTTGTGATGCGAGTATAGGAAAAAGGAACCATCCTCCGAATCTTCTGAAGAATCTCACGGCTTTGTTATCATAACTTCCAAGGGTAAGATAAAAGAAAACAAAGAATAAAGAAGCAAGCGATACAAAAATATTTATTTGATTCTGAGGCATTTCCATTGTTATGAGGATCTTAACTAAATAAGCATAAAGGACTGCAAGCAATAAAGTATAAATCGGAAAGCCGACATATAGCACTAAAACCTTGAATATCTTTGGCAATGTTATTCTGTCGGTCTTTTCAGGCAGCATTGCAATGAAAAGGTTATAGCAGATTATTATATAAGCCAGAAGAGCTGTAATAATAATCCATTTATCAAAATCCGTCAGGCTTACTACTAAAAAATCAAATGCCAGTATGCACAAGCTTATACCGCCGAAAAACAGTGAAGCGACTATTACAGAAAAGAATCCTGATTTGATAATCTGGGGAAAAACCAAGTCCTTGTTTTCTGCATCAAACATCATGTACAGCGATATAAGAAGAAAACACAATATCAGACCAAGATACCCCATAAAAATATAGTCTGATTCGAAAATGTCCCCAATAAAAAAATAGCATGGAACTGCAGTCACTGCTGCGATAATTCTCTGAACTGTATCCGCTTTCTTAGAATAACCGTATTTGATGCTCATAATCTGAAGCATTACAGAAACTATGACTGCAAAGCCCACAGAAAAAGTTACAAGCATAATTGTGTCTTCTGTGAAGTCAAATATGACCTGCAATGTTATAAGTATAAATAAAACAATGCTTCCATAAAAAGACACTACGAATTTCGACATAGCTTCTTTCACATTTTTCAATATTAATTCTATAATCTTCATAACATCACCCCCGCTTAATACTGTTTTTTTAGAGCAGAGACCGGAAAATCCTCTTTTTGTTTGAAATTTACTGTAATGCTGCTCTTTTTAATTAATTTGACTTTTTTAAAATCTAAAAGTTTCCTCTTCATGCCGTCTTCATATCTTAATACTGAATAGAATGTATCAGTATCACTGTTATTTATCAACCTGACAGTATAATCATCAATCCACTCTTCTTTTATATCAGCATAAGTCAGACCGTGCCCAAAGCGATATACAGGTTTTCCTTCAAAGAATCTATAGGTTCTTCCTTTCATAGAATAATCTGAAAAATCAGGAAGATCTGAAGTGCTTTTATAGAAAGTAACAGGAAGCCTCCCACTCGGAGATTTATTTCCAAATACTATATCCGCTAAGGCTTTGCCTCCTAAAGCTCCTGGGTAAAAACACTGTATCACTGCATCAGCATTCTCTTCTGCAAGCGAAAGGTCTATACAGCTGCCAGAAATATTTATAAAAACAATAGGTTTCCCAAGCTTTTTAATCTCATCAAATAGTTCTTGCTGTATCAAAGGCATTTCAATGGACTCTCTGTCCCCTTTAAATCCTCTGGATAAGGATTCCTCCCCTTCTATCGAAGGATTGATACCCATGCACATAATTACAACATCGCTCTGCATAGCAGAAATTATAGCTTCCCTCATAGGATGCTCTGAATATCTCCATGTTGATTCATCTTCAGTAACATGGCATCCTCTTGCATATATGACTTTTCCTCTGCATACTGATCTGATTCCGCGTAAAAATGTATAATAATCATCCGCTGTACCGTTGTAGTTAGCCAGAAGAACTGATAAATCATCCGCATTAGGACCAATAACTGCGACATTCGCTTTTTTATCCAGAGGAAGAATTTTTTCATTCTTCAATAAAACAACACTTTGATGCGCTATTTCAAGATTTAATTTCCTGTGTTTCTTACAGCATACTACTGAATATGGTATGTCATTATATCTGCATTCCTTATCAAACATGCCTAATCTGAACCGGCTATAAAATAGTCTTACCACCGATTTCGTAATATCCTCTTCTGAAAGAAGATTTTCGCACACTGCAACTTTCAACCATTTATATGTATCGCCGCAGTTCAAATCGCATCCGCTTTTTACCGCTAAAGCAGCGCTTTGTGCTTCATTTTCTGTTACTTTATGGTGTTTATGAAAATCGCATATTGCTCCACAATCAGATACGACATATCCTTTAAATCCAAACTGATTCCTTAAAACCTTTTCCAGAAGGAAAGGACTTCCACAGCATGGTTCTCCATATACCCTGTTATATGCTCCCATAACTGCTGAAGGGTCAGCATTAGCTATACAGTATTCAAAAGCATACAGATATGTCTCATAAAGATCCTTTTCAGATACCTCAGCATTGAAACTGTGCCGCATGGCTTCTGGACCGCTGTGAACAGCATAATGCTTTAGTGTGCAGTCAGTTTTTCTGTATTTCTTATTTTTACCCTGCATGCCTTTAATATAGGCGGTACCCATTCTGGCAGTGAGCAGAGGATCTTCTCCATATGTCTCATGACCTCTTCCCCATCTGGGATCACGAAAAATATTTATATTAGGCGACCAGCATGTAAGCCCCTGATATATTTCTGTTCCGTTAAATTTACTGTACTGATTGTATTTAGCCCTTACCTCATCTGATATAGCTGTTCCGATTTTTTCCATGAGTTTTTCATTAAAGGATGCAGCTATAGCTATGGACTGGGGGAATACAGTCGCTGTCCCGCTTCTTGCTACTCCGTGCAGCGCTTCGTTCCACCAATTATATGCAGGTATTCCAAGTCTTTCTATTGCAGGTGACTCGTACTGCATCTGTGATACTTTTTCTGCTAAAGTCATTTTGCTTACAAGCTTTGCAGCTCTTTTCTTAAAATCCATTTATTTCTCCTGCCATCAAATGAATATACATACATCATATCTTTCTCATCTTAATTATTATATATACTATATCCACAATAAAAAGAGTAATAGCAACAGTTACCGTTATTATCACAGAAGGATATGATAAATTAAAACCTGTATCAGAAACATGCTTTATTATTATACCTGCATATGCCCAGATAAGGACTAATGCATATGGTATATCCCTGTTTATGTATGCAGTAAATCCCCCTATCAGAAGTCCTGTAAGAATTATTGCAATTGTCCAGAATATTTCAGATAGACCAAACCTCTCCCATCCAATGTCAACTAGAAAAGCAGTTACATTTGCTATTGTCGCAACAGTTATCCAGCCAAAATATATGGAAAAAGGCAGTTTTATAAAAATTTTATCCTTAACTGTCAAATCAGCTTTAATTAAAATAGTGTTTATAGAAGCAAGGGATACCAGTATAATCAACATTAAGACAAGGCTTAATGCTAAAGCCTTGTAATGCCAGGCAAATATCCATGCGGCATTTGCGATGGAGGATATTACAAAAAAGGTACCGGTTTTATTGTATAAAGGAGTATCAAGCACTGCTTTTTTTTGAAAAATACCAAACTGGTAAAGGCTGTAAAGAGCTAAAAGCAGATATATAACTCCCCATATGGAAAAAGTGATTCCTGCAGGTGCAAACAGGTTTGGGTATGAATCCGACACCTCACCTGTGGAAATGCCATTAAATGGAAGGATATTAGCAAATGCATTAACCGCTACCATAACTACAAATGATGTAACGACAGTTATTTTGAATGCAAAAGGGTACTTTTTAGTATTTGTCTCCATGTTATATTCCTCTCTTTAAGTATATTTTATATCAAAATAGATTATTAATATACTTTTTTTATTAATACTGATATATTTATCATGTACGAAGCTGTTTATGGTGACTTTGTCACTTTTTTTCATGGACCAAGTGATATCATATATTTGACAAATTATTAACAGGAGGAATGCATATGGCAAATAAAGTAGTAATAATCGGAGGTGTAGCAGGCGGAGCAAGCGCGGCAACACGATTAAGACGTCTTGACGAACAGGCGCAGATAACCATTATCGAAAAAGGTGAATATATATCATATGCTAATTGCGGACTTCCATACCACATTGGAAATGTTATTAAACAAAGAAGCTCACTATTGCTGCTGACTCCTGAAGTTATGAAACAGAAATATAATATTGATGTTTTTATAAAACAGGAAGTAACGAGTATTGATAGAGCTAACAAGAAGGTTACTGTAAAAAAATCTGATAATAGCGAATATCAGCTGGATTACGACAAGCTTATAATCTCAACTGGCTCTTCACCTATTAAACCTCCTATTCCGGGAATAGACTCTTCTAGAATAATGACCTTATGGTCTGTACCTGATACTGACAGGATTAAGGCATATATTTCTGATAAAAATGTAAAATCCGCTGTTGTAGTGGGTGGAGGATTTATCGGTTTGGAAATGGCTGAAAACCTTAAAGCAATTGGTTTGAAAGTTACAATTGTGGAGATGCTTAATCAAGTAATGACTCCTCTTGATTATGAAATGGCTCAGCTTATTCATGAAAATATAGAACAGAGCGGCATCCGTCTTATTCTGAATAACGGAGTTGCTTCATTTTCAGAAAAAGGAACCGGAGTTACTGTTTGTCTTAAAAACAATGAGGAGTTGTATGCTGATCTGGTTCTGTTATCAATCGGTGTACGGCCTAATTCCGAACTTGGCAAAAATGCAGGCCTTCCTTTAAATGCAAAAGGCGGTATTGTGACAGATGAGCACATGAGGACCGCAGATGAAGATATCTATGCTGTAGGCGATGTTATTGAGGTAGAAGACTTCATAGACAAGACCAAAACCATGATTCCTTTAGCCGGACCGGCAAATAAACAAGGCAGAATCGCAGCAGATAATATTGCAGGCTTAAATTCATCCTATGCTGGAACCCAGGGTACATCAATCGTCCGTATATTTGACCTGATTGCAGCTAATACCGGATACAATGAAAAATATATGTTAAAGAAAGGCTTTATAAAAGGCAAGGATTATGAGACTGTAATAATTACCCAGAATTCACATGCAGGTTATTATCCTGGAGCACTGCCTTTAACATTGAAGCTGATATTTGCCAAAGACGGCTCAAAGATATACGGAGCGCAGATTGTCGGCCGTGACGGAGTTGATAAGAGGATAGATACAATTGCGACAGCCATGAGGCTCAATGCAAATGTTTATGACCTGAAAGACCTGGAATTTGCTTATGCTCCGCCTTTTTCCTCTGCAAAAGACCCAGTTAACATGGCTGGATTCGTAGCAGAAAATCTGTTAAAGGGACTGGTAAGATTTGCCGAATGGGACAGTATAGAGAAGGATAAGGATATGCTTATTCTTGATATACGTGAAGATGCGGAAAGAATGGCTTTCACATTACCCAATACCGTAAATATCCCTCTTGGACAGTTGCGTAACAGGATAGATGAACTGGACAAGGATAAGCATATACTGATTTTCTGCACTATCGGAGTCAGATCATATAATGCATCAAGATTACTAACAGAAAAAGGATTTACAAAAGTATCAGTTTATCCTGCAGGAACACGTTTCTATATTTCTACACATTACAAGGAGTTTCAAATGGAAGATCATGCATCATATTTTGTATCAGACAGCGGTCGTCAAGGAGACGACAAAGCCATGGCATCAATAAGCCTGGACTGTTCAGGCCTTCAATGCCCAGGACCGATAATGAAAGTTTTTGAAACATTAAAGACTATGGCACCTGGACAGACTCTTGAAGTCACTGCATCAGATCCTGGCTTTTCCAGGGACATATCTGCATGGTGCAGACGTACTGGAAATACTTTAGTCTCAAACGACAAGGTCGGCTCCACATATGTGGCAGTAGTGAAAAAAGGCGGAGGGTCAGTATCGGTTCCTGCCCAGGTAGGTAACGATGGAAAAACCATAATTGTTTTTGATGGCGATCTGGACAAGGTAATCGCTTCGTTCATAATTGCTAACGGAGCTGCAGCAATGGGAAGGCGTGTTACAATGTTCTTCACGTTCTGGGGTCTGAATGTACTTAGAAAAACAAAAAAACAGAAAGTAAAGAAATCCTTCTTAGAAGCCATGTTCGGAATGATGATGCCAAGAGGAATCAGTAAACTAAAGCTTTCCAAGATGAATATGGGAGGTATGGGTACTGCTTTAATGAAGAAGATAATGCGCGACAAGAATGTTGATTCGCTTGAAGACCTTGTAAAGAAGGCAATGAAAGCAGGAGTCAAGATAGTAGCCTGCACTATGAGTATGGATGTAATGGGTATTAAGGAAGAAGAATTGATTGATGGCGTTGAACTTGGCGGTGTTGGCGCATATCTTGCTGACGCTGAGGAATCTAATGTAAATTTGTTCATATAGAATATCTGAACGACTCCAATAACTGATTATGAGCTGATTGCGAATTTTATGCACTCAGCTCTTTTTTTACCTGCATATCTTTAACATCTGTATGGTATAATCGGTACATGGTCTTATTTCGTATGCATTATGGAGGTTCTGATGAATAAAATAAGCAGTTTATTTCCTGTTTGGGATCAGCTTACCGAGGAGCAGAAACAATTTTTAACTGATTCAGTTATAAAGAGAGATGTCCATAAAAATACTGTCCTGCACAGAGGAGATGAGGATTGTGACGGATTATATATTTTAGAGTCCGGACAGTTAAGGGCATATATAATTTCAGATGAAGGTAAAGAACTTACACTTTACAGGTTATTTGAGATGGATATGTGTCTTTTTTCCGCATCCTGCATGTTGTCCAACATACAGTTCGAGGTAATAATTGAAGCAGAGAAAGAAACCTCAATATGGATAATACCGGTTCTTGCATATCAGAAACTCATGAATACAAACACTGCTGTAGCAAATTATACAAACCAGCTTATGGCTTCAAGATTTACAGATGTCATGTGGTTAATGGATCAGGTCCTTTTCAAGAGCATGGATTCCCGTCTAGCTTCTTTTCTTCTGTATGAGAGCAATATAGAGGAAAGCAATGAACTTACAATAACTCATGAAAAAATAGCCAACCATATAGGAACAGCCAGAGAAGTTGTGACAAGGATGCTTAAATATTTCCAAGGGGAAAATATGGTCAGGCTTTCAAGAGGCAGTATAGTCATAACAGACAGAAGAAAATTATCCAGCTTATGAATCGAATATTATCAATAAAAGCCTATTTAATGCTTCTAAAGCTTTCTGCGTTTCAATACCTGCGTAATTAATAATAAATTTATGTTCAATGCCATTGTACATTCTGGAGTATTCCCTGTTATAACAGTAACTCGATAGAGCAGATACCCTTATTCCTTCACTTTCAGCTTTTTCTATAACATACTCATCTTTTTGGCCGGTTTTCACTTTCAAAAGAAAATGAAGTCCTGATTCGGATTCCAGTATCTCACACTTTGAAGAAAAGCTGCTTGTCCTTATACAGTTTATCAGCATATCCCTTTTAATACGGTAAATGTTTTTCATTCTGTTTATGTGTTTTTCAAAATAACCTCTTGAAATAAATAGAGCAAGCGTTTTTTGTTCCAAGGAAGCTACAGTGCTTGTGTAAAAGTACAATTCTTTTTTAAACTTTGCCATTAAGTCAGCAGGAAGAACCATATATGCTATCCTTATGGATGGTGATATGGTTTTGGAAAATGTATTTATGTATATTACTTTTCCTATATCATCTATGCTTTTTAGTGAAGGGATAGGTCTTCCAGACATTCTGAACTCCGAATCGTAATCATCTTCAATTATATATCTTTCTTTTTTTTCATATGCCCACCTTAGTAATTCATATCTTCTTGCCACAGGCATTACTATTCCTGTCGGGAAGTGATGTGAAGGAGTTATATGTACAATATCCGCATCTGTATTTCTTAGTTTATCAATATTAATACCCCACTCGTCCATGGGTATGTGAATGCATTTCGCTCTATTGCTTTTATATATGAGAAATGGTTTGGGATAACCGGGATCCTCAGCTGCATATATCCTGTCATTTCCTAATAACTGGATTAAAAGATTATATAAATACTCTGTACCTGACCCCACTACTATCTCTTTCATATCTGTGTCAAGACCTCTGAAATGGTAAAGATGGTCAGATATCGCTTTTCTCAACTCTGAAATGCCTTCCTGTGGAGCGCTTTTAAGTATGTCTTTACCGGAATCCTGCGACAAAGCTTCTCTTACGAGTTTGCTCCATACAGATATGGGAAAACCCTGCAGGTCTACCCTATTTGACACGAAATCTGCAAAAAAATCCTTTGCGCTGATTTTCTCCTTTTTTATTTCCTTTTGCTTTAGTGAAACCTGATTTACCGTCCTGCTTATATCTGTTACGAAATATCCTTTTTTTTCGATAGAATATATATATCCTTCTGCAGACAGCTGTGCATATGCATTCTCCACTGTTATAACTGAAATCTGCATATGTCTTGCCATAAGCCTTTTTGATGGAAGCTTATCACCGCTTTTTATCTTTCCTGTATAAATACTTTCTTTAATCATGGAGTATAACTGTTCGTATAATGGAGTTTTTACAGAAAGATCTAGGTTATATGTAAGCATCGCATCCTCAATCTGGTCTTATTATTTTCTATCATTTTGATTATATCATTATATTCAATTATATCATATCTTATAACTGCAATAAACAAGGGGGAGTAAAACTATGCCAAAAACCAGATATGAACTTAATAAAGAATTAGCGCAGATGCTCAAAGGCGGCGTAATTATGGATGTGACGGGGCCTGATCAGGCAAAAATCGCTGAAGAAGCAGGAGCATGTGCAGTAATGGCTCTTGAGAGGATTCCTGCAGATATACGTGCAGCAGGAGGCGTATCCAGAATGAGCGATCCAAAGATGATAAAAGGTATACAGAATGCAGTATCAATACCTGTTATGGCTAAATGCAGGATAGGCCATTTTGTGGAAGCCCAGATTCTTGAAGCAATCGAAATAGACTA
>JAAYBX010000011.1 GCA_012729955.1 Clostridiaceae bacterium | reverse complement strand
CAGAGGTTGATTTTGTTGCTGTTAGAGAAAACAAAACAGAGTATTATCAGGTCGCAGCATCAGTATTGGATGAAAATACGCTTGCACGAGAACTTCATTCATTAAAACAAGTTAAAGATAATTACCCAAAATTTATAATTACGCTGGATGATTATACAGGGGATTATGATGGTATAAGGCAAATTAATCTGATAGACTGGTTTGATACACAGTGATATTGATCATTCACATATAATCAAATCGGCATTGATGAAGATTGGATTTTTCCTTTCTGCAGGTTCATCCGGGTTTTCATCTCTGATATACTTTGTTTATAGCGCTGTGGATCTGTGTCTACAATTAGACAGCTTTTAGACAATTACTGTTAATCAGGGTTTTAATGCTCGACATTTCTATTTATGTGATTACATCAAGGCAAAATAATTATTAAGCTGAATACCGCAGATGTCACTGATATAATTAAGACCCTTTATTTTGGTCGTAAAGAACTCAATCCTTAGCGCATGGTAGCATAAAAGTTTAGGGTTTATTTTAAGCATAATAAGCAGGAATTTAACAAACAAACTTATTTTTAAGCAAATGGCAGTAAATCACTTGCTTTTATTTTAACCAAATTCCCAGTTTCATCATTTACAATGACTTTTATATCCGGACAATATTCAAAGAGCATTTGACGACAATTCCCACAAGGTGGAATTACATAGTTAAGGTGCTTTTCATGAACTGCAACAATAGTGTCAAAATCCCTTTCACCTGCCGAAATAGCAATGCCCATTGTAATATACTCTGCACAAGAACCGTGAATACAGTCGCAATTTACACCTTTGTAGATTCTTCCGTTTTTACACAAAATAGCACAACCGACTGTGTGATTGTAGATACCATCGTCAAAATTATCTTTTAATACAGTTAATGCTATCGTTATAAGTTCTTTATCTTTTTCAGTTATTTCATATCTTGTCATACATATATTCCTCTACAAATTCCATTTAGTTATATCATATTGCTTAATTATTGTACTATTCAATATGATAATTCTTATGCATCCATACTATACTTGTCAAGCAGAAACTCTTTTATACCCATCATGAAATATTCTTATACCTATTTAATATTTTTGCCGATAATGGCAGATATATTAAATGATTAACCTAGTTCTGTGTTTTGGCACCTGCCTATGAAAGAACGACAAATAGCATATCGCCATTACTATTGTTAAGAAACTCACATTTTGATACAACCAAATAATAATGATTTGTAAGGCAAATAGACTTTATCTAGAGACTGAAGAAATGCTGTAGAAAGAGCAAAAATATGATATTGCAAACTGAAAGATTAGTCATACGTAAATTATCTTTGTCTGATTTAGGTGAGTTTGAGAAGACTTTAAATGATAGTCAATTGTCCTGTATGGGAGGATCAGAAGGATTTTTAAATTGGCTTATCAGGCAGTATGAAAACATGGATATAGTTAACGGACTTATTTCATTCGGTGTTTTTGATAAAGCAACTGGTAAGCTTTTAGGAACAGCAGGTGCTGGGAAACATGATGATTTACATGAACCGGAAATTTTCTATATTCTTCTTCCAGAAAACAGGGGAAAGTGCTATGCTACGGAAGCGGTAAAAGCTATAACAACAAGGGTGTTTGATAATTACGATATACCATATCTTATAGGAACTGTAAGCACAGATAATATTAAATCACAGAAGGTTTTAGAACAATGTGATTATCAGTTTATAGATAAAAGGATACTATTGGTTCATGTAGAAGATAAGAAATATGAATTTAAGTATTACAGATATTATCCTATATAAAGGTAGTTATCCTATTTAATTAATTTCTCACCCATCCATTGTGAATCAGTGATTTCAAAACCTAATGCTTTATACCAATCTACCAAGTAGACATACCTTAATTCTATACTTTTTAAACCATGGCTTTTAAATATTTCCGCACCTTTAGCTACCATCTGACGGCCTATTCCTTTATTTCTTGCTGAAGTAATTACTCCGACACAGCCTATACAACCTGCATTTTTAATAAATCTGCCTCCATTAAATGAAAGGATTTCAAATCCAAGAATACAGTTCGTGTCAGATTCAATTGCAAGCAGAACAGGGTCAATGCAGGTTGTGAAAATATTATGCCATTCAGGCTGGGTGTTATCTACCGATGTTAACAGAGCATTCATATCTGAGGGTTCTGCGTATCGGAATGAAATATTTGATGATGGGACTGGTATTTTGAGCATATTATAGTTAAAAATCTTTAAATCCAATTTCATGTTTACACTAGTCCATGATGCCGTATAGCCGAACTTTTTAAAAAATTGAACCGCTTTTACATTCGATTCAGGTACTCCCTGAAGAAGATAATGAGAACCTCGACCAAGAAGAATCTTTGAAGGATTATTCTTTTGAATATGTGATTCGGCTTTATATAAAAGCTTCGTACCGATGCCTTTATTCTGATATTCAGGATTAACACAAAGCAATGAAATAGAATTACCCCAGACTATTGTATATGCAATCAGTTTATCCTTGTTGTATTCGGTGTATATTGCTGCCTGTTGCGGTTTTAGAAATGTCTCAAATGTGTCTTTAATGCATAAGTAATTTGGAAAACACTTCACATACAAACCATATAAATCATCAATCTTCATTATTTCCTTATAGTCTCCTATTTCACAGTATTATCGACAAGGTCCAGTATAAACCACGAATAACCGCTATAGTCATTCATAAACAGTATTTTGTTCTGTTCTTTTAAGTGTATTATATTATTTGTCACATAATCTTTAAACTGTATTACATTGTCGGTGTTGTTTCTATCTACAAGGATAAAGCATTCTACATGGTCAGGGTATCTGACTGACATAAGTATCTGTGTATCCATTACATAATAGAAGTTTATTTTGTAATCAGCATTAAATAACTGTTGTTTGTTCTGTCCCTGTTTGTCGCATTCATATATTGTAAGTCCATTTTCGGTAATTGTCATGTAATAGATACTGTTCTCGTTTATGTAAAAATCACCATACGATTCATCCATTACCACCCTCTTTATATCTGTTCCTTCAGGAGTCATGGATATAAGCTCATGCTGCTCTGTGCGGAAATATACTGTATTATCAGTAATATTTATTAACTCAACATTATAGCCAAAATTCTTGATATCACTACCATCTGTCTTCATTCGGCACAGATTGTTACTGTTTGCATCTATATAATATATGTAGTCGTTATAAACTACCATAAGAGAGCATCTTGCATCAGAGATAAATGTCTGCATGCTTCCATCAGTCCTAATCTTGTACACATGTCCATCTTTTGATAAATCAGTAAAGTAAATCCAGTCTCCAATAACATTCAGATTACTTACTTCATCTTCTGTTAAAAGAGTTCGGGAAGTAAAATCTGTCTTCATTTTGTATAAAGAATATCCTTCTTCAGCATTTACAAAATAAATCCAGTTTCCCTGAACACAGAAAACTTCTCTTCGGAACTCTCTATAGTTATCTATGCCAATTCCGCTTGATAATTCAGTACCAGAACTGCCAACAGTGTTGATTAAACCGCCTAAATAATCATGGATAAAAGGCCACTCTACAGACAGATCTGTATTTGAGTATTCATCTTTGAATGTAACAATAAAATCTGTATAGTCTGGATTGTCTGTGCTATATCCATCGATTGTCTTTCTTAACTCAATATTGAAATATGTCATACAAGAGATCAGCATCTTTGCTTTTAACCAGTATATACGCTGTTCTTCAGGATATTCAGATATTATCTGATTTGCATAACCTAAAGCCAGTATATAATCTTCGTCAGTTTCTGCTTCATGAAACTTTGTATAAAGCTCTTCAAGTGTTAAAACAGGCTCATCGCTTGGTACTATTTCTGTAGCGACAGGATCCAAGGAAGGTTCCAAAGAGGGACTTTCATTGGGTTCATTTGATATTGATGGAGACTCGCTTGGAGTTTTATTAAAGTTACATCCTGATAGGACTATTAAAGCTATTAGCAGTATGGAAATAAAAAATCTTCTTTTCATGTATTTGCCCCGTTTAAAATTTCAATGTATTTTAGTAAATTATATCACTAATATAATTGTAAATATATTATTATTTGCTGATTGATATAACATTAAATACGGATAAATATAGACAGAACTATATTGTGATGATAAAATAATTTTAGTTCAGAATTCAAAAGACATATAACATCAGGAAAACATATTGGTTACCTGATAAGGGGCTTTCACATTTAATATTTTAGGAGGAAATGTATATGAAAAAGACAGATACACCGAATATCCATCGGTATAATCCGCCAAAATGGTTTCGTGATGCGGATTTTGGAATCTTCATCCACTGGGGAGCATCAAGCATACCAGCATTCGCGCCGGTTGATGTTGATGATTACGGGACTTTAATGAAGGAAAAACCAATGAGTTATGTTTTTGCGAACATGCCTTATGCCGAGTGGTATCCGAACAGTATGAAGTTTCCCGGAAGCCCTGCTCAGGTTTATCATGAAAAAAACTTCAAGGATAAGCCCTATGACTATTTCGTAGAAGAATTTAAAAAGCATGCGAAGAATGTGGATGTGGAAAAATGGGCAGAACTGTTCCAAAAAGCCGGGGCTAAATATGTAGTTGTGGTAAGTAAGCATCATGACGGGTTTGTCATGTTTGATACCAAGGTAAAGCATCCTAAGAAAGAAGGCTGGCATCTGGATTTTGATTTCGTTGGAGATTTGGCAAAAGCAGTGCGTAAGAGAGGTTTACGTTTCGGAGTGTATTATTCATCGCTTATTGACTGGTCATTCAAAGACAGAAGAATCGACAGTGCAGGTTCCTTGTTCATGGGGCAGGATAATTCCAAACTCTATCGTGATTACTGCCTTGACCAATGGGTAGAAATAATTGACAGATATATGCCAGACATATTATGGAGCGATATCGGATATCCGACAGATAACAGACTTGAGGATCTTTTTCATTATTACTACAGTAAAGTACCAGAAGGCGTAGTAAATGACAGATGGGGACAGTGGCCAAACTTGCTGAGAAACAAGATTGGTGAAAATTTAATAAATAAAGGCGCTCAGGCTACACTTGAAAAGAACTCAGACGTAGTTCTTGACACAAAGTATTATGATTTCAGAACACTGGAATACAATACGAACTGGCAAGAAAGCGATATATGGTTCGAAGTCTGCAGAGGAATGGATAAGTCATTCGGATTCAATCAGTACAGCAGACCTCAGGACTATATAACAGCTGAAGAAGTAATAAAGATAATAAATGATATATACCCGAAGAAGGGACGTCTGCTGCTTAACGCCGGACCAGATAAATATGGTGTCATACCTGAATATCAGGTTGAGATTCTCAAGAAAGTCGGTGAAAGATAATGAACGAAAACCATAAAAAGTATTTACATAAACAGTTGTTATATAACTTCCTCGTCAATGGAATCCTTAACGGTATTATCGCTTATTTCATGAATTCGGGAAAGAGTGCACAACTTGAGGCTTATACAATGCAACAGAACCGTGTTAACCTGATAATCGATATAGCAATTACTGCTATTATTTTCGCATGGCTTATAGCATGGTCAATAAATTCTAGTTCAAAGCAAGCTGGAGTATATGCATCAATTAAACCAGCTAATAAATTCCAGACATGGATGGGAAAATGGTTCCGTATTCCAGCAAGATACGGCTGGATATGGTGTATAGCCGTTGTTCCTGCACTGTTTCTAGTTACACTTCTTGGTCTTGAAATATTCAACGTTACAAAATTCACTTTATGGGGCTGGACACTGTACAAGACAGGATATACTGCTGTTATGGGTGCTGTGTTTGCATACATATTCATAAAGAGTGCGGCATATGGCGACTATGCCTATCTTGTTAAATGGAAGAAGGGGTGATTCTAATGCAGAGGATGGGTTCTGTCATACAGGTAAAGCCGGATAAGCTGGAAGAGTATAAAAAGCTGCATGCGGATGCATGGCCAGGTGTGCTGGATATGATAAGAAAGTGCAATATCCGCAATTACTCGATATTTTACAGAGATGGTCTGCTTTTCAGCTATTTTGAATACATAGGGACTGATTACAATTCCGATATGGCAAAGATGGGAACTGACCCTCTTACAAGAAAATGGTGGGCATTGACAGATCCATGTCAGATGCCAGTATCTTCTGCAAAGGAAGGTGAATGGTGGGCTTCTATGGAGGAAGTTTTCCATACTGATTAATAACCATATAAAAAAGGAAATAACATGAATTCAAGAGAGCGTATACTTACATCTATTAATCATAAAGAACCGGATAAAGTGCCACTGGATTTAGGATCTACTCCCAGTTCCAATATATCTGCGATCGCATATAATAATCTGAAAAAATACCTTGGAATAAATACAGGACATACAAGGATATATGATGTCGTGCAGCAGCTTGCTCAGCCGGAGGATGATATAATTCAAAGATTCGGAGTGGATGTGCTGGATATTGGTCGAGCTTTCAATATTCTTGATACTGACTGGTATGATGTAAAACTTTGTGATGGCAGCATAGCCCAGTATCCTTCATGGTTTAAGCCTGTAGAAACCAAAGAAGGCTTTAATGCATATGATGAAGATGGCGACAGAATAGCATTTATGCCAAAAGGCGGAGCATTTTTCGACCAGACATATTTTCCATATATAGATGGCTATCCAGAAGATTACAAAGATATTAAAAAAGCAATGAGCAAAGTACTCTGGCAGAAACTTGCATCATCTCCATGGGATAATGCAAACAAACCGGATTTTTTTAAGACTCTTCGTGAAAAAGCTATATATCTTCGTAATACGACTGATAAGGCAATCATGATTGGAGCTGGCTGTAATCTCTTCGAATGGGGCACATTTCTAAGAAGGATTGATAACTTTCTTATGGATCTTATACTGGAACCAAAAGAGGTTGAAAATCTTCTTGATAAGCTAATGGAAATACATCTGGAAGGTTTGGCAAAGATCTGCGAAGCGGTGGGCGATGTAGTAGATATAGTCAGATTCGGAGATGACTTAGGAACTAACGAAGGACCATTTATGGCTCCTGAAATCTACAGGAAGATGTTCAAACCGCGCCATGCAGTACTTTGTGACTATGTACACAAGCATTCAAAAATGAAGACATATCTTCATTCCTGCGGTTCTATAAGGAAACTGCTTCCTGATCTTATTGAAGCAGGGTTCGAGGTAATAAATCCTGTGCAGACTACAGCAAGAGGAATGGATCCTGTGGAACTGAAGAAAGAATTCGGCAAAGACATCACATTCTGGGGAGCCGGATGCAATACGCGATGGATACTCAACAAAGCGACAGAACAAGAAGTGTACGATTATACAACCCACATACTCGAAATACTAATGCCTGGCGGGGGATATGTGTTTAATACAGAGCATAATATTATGCCTGAGGTACCTCCTCAGAACATAGTGGCAATGTACAAGGCAGTGCATGATTTCAAGATGTGAGTGATAAGAGATTATCTATAGATACTTTACTGGAATAACCATGTCTTCGTTACTTAATGTGATTAGATTGTCATACATGCAAACGACACCGCCTTTTCCTCTTTTGATATTTGGAATGTTATCAAGAACCCGAAAAGATGTAATATCTTTTTTACTTGGATCGGCATGTTTCTTGATTTCAATTGGATATAGTGTTCCATTTTCTAAAATCAATAGATCAATCTCATTCATATCTTTATCACGATAGAAGAAAAGAGATATGTCTTTACCTTTATTTAAATAACTCTTAATAATTTCTGCAATTACGAAAGTCTCAAAAAAAGCTCCTGCCATAGCTCCATTTTGTAATACTTCTGGAGTATTCCATTTTGTAAGATAAGCAGCAAGCCCTGTATCAAGGAAATAGACCTTTGGTGTTTTAATGGCTCGTTTTGTAAGATTGTTATGATAAGGCTGGAGTAAATAAACAATCCGGGAAGTTTGAAGTATTGATAACCAGCGTTCTGCTGTAGGTGGACTGATATTTACATCACGAGCAACTGATGCAAGATTTAAGAGCTGGCCTGTACTGGCAGCTATCACGGTCATAAATTTGATAAACTTGCTTTCGTCGCCTATTTGAGTTAAATACCGAACATCGCGTTCAACATATGTCTTTACATAGGAACCATAAAAAAAAGTCCAATCAACATCACTTTCTGTATACATCTGTGGCATACTGCCTTTGTAAATTATATTCCAAATATCCTTATATGAGATTTCCTTTATGTCTTTGCGTCGAGCTGTGAAGTATTCATCTGTTGGGATAAATGGCTCATTAAATTTCACACCTGCTATTTCACGTAATGATAAACCAAGTAATTCAATTATTCCGAGTCTTCCTGCAAGTGATTCTGTAACGT